>QNDP01000066.1 GCA_003645975.1 Candidatus Hydrothermota bacterium
CGGGAGGTCGCCTGCCCTTCCTAATGTTTTGATGTGATTTGATTCTATCAGGAGGGGGGTAGATTGTTTATTTCAATCGTGCGTCAAATGGAACGATTTCCGCAGAGCGCGAAGCCGATGGAATGAGGTAAAAACAGGGTTCAGTCTTTGGAACCCGAATCTTCCTTCTTTGAGGACTTTTCCTGTTTCTTTTGGTCTTCCTTCCGTTTGTAGTCGGTGATGTAAAAACCTGAGCCTTTGAAGACGAAGCCAACGCCACGACTGAACATCCGTTCAACTTCACCGCCGCACTTCGGGCACCTCTTCGGTTCTGGTTCACCCGGTGCGACCAGCTCCTCGAAGATGTATCCGCATTGTTTGCATCGATATTCATAGAGTGGCATTTGATGTCCTCCTCACAAAAACAAAAAGGGAGAGGCAGAAACGCCCCTCCCTTGAAATTTGTTATGTTTCAACGCTTTAGTATTCAAATTCGCCGCCACCGCCGCCCGGAGTCGGTGTCTTTTCTTTCTCTTTGATTTCGGTTACCAGCGTCTCGGTGGTGAGCAGGAGTCCTGCGATCGAAGCGGCGTTCTGGATTGCGATGCGCTCGACCTTTGTCGGGTCGATGATTCCAGATTCGAGCATATCGACGAACTCACCGGTGAGTGCGTTATAGCCCATATTCGGATTGTCCTTGCCCAGTTCTTTCACTTTTTCGACGATGAGATAACCGTTTTCACCGGCGTTTTCGGCGATCCAGCGGAGCGGTTCGCTCAAAGCGTTGCGAACGATCTGAGCGCCGTATTTCTGGTCGCCCTTGAGCTCCTTCTCGAACTCCTCAAGGGCAGGGATCGAGCGGAGATAAGCCACGCCACCGCCGGGCACGATACCTTCTTCGACCGCTGCCTTCGTGGCATGAAGTGCGTCCTCGATGCGGGCTTTCTTCTCCTTCATCTCGGTCTCGGTCGGAGCGCCGACATAGATGACAGCGACACCACCTGCGAGCTTGGCCAACCGCTCCTGCAGCTTCTCGCGATCGTAATCGGACTTGGTCTCCTCGATCTGCTTGCGGATCTGCTCGATTCTGGCCTTGATGGCATCCTTAGAGCCATAGCCCTCAACGATTGTGGTGGTGTCCTTTTTGACGACGACCCGTTTGGCGCGTCCAAGATCATGGAGCTGTGCGGATTCGAGTTTCATGCCGGCCTCTTCGGAAATCACACGGCCGCCGGTGAGGATGGCGATGTCTTCGAGCATGGCCTTGCGGCGCTCACCGTAACCCGGCGCTTTGACGGCGCAGGCCTGCAACACGCCACGAATCTTGTTGACCACGAGTGTTGCAAGCGCCTCGCCCTCAACATCTTCAGCGATTACAAGGATCGGTTTGCCCTGCTGGGCGACCTTTTCGAGCACAGGCAGAAGGTCTCTCACATTCGAGATCTTCTTGTCGTGAATCAGGATGAACGGCTCCTCAAGCACGCACTCCATCTTGTCAGGGTTGGTGATGAAGTAAGGCGAGATGTAGCCGCGGTCGAACTGCATTCCCTCGACGACCTCGACATAGGTCTCGATTCCCTTCGCCTCTTCGACCGTGATGACGCCGTCCTTGCCAACCTTGTCCATCGCCTCAGCGATCTTTTCGCCGATCTCGTGGTCGTTGTTAGCCGAGATAGCTGCGACCTGCTCGATCTCCTTGCGGTCCTTGACCTCTTTGGACATCCGCTTGAGTTCATCGACCACCTTAGCGACGGCTTTGTCGATGCCGCGCTTGACTTCGGTCGGATTGGCGCCAGCGGTTACCATCTTGATGCCTTCACGGAAGATAGCCTCAGCGAGGATGGTAGCGGTGGTTGTTCCGTCGCCAGCGACATCGGATGTTTTCGATGCCACTTCTTTAACGAGCTGAGCACCAAGATTTTCATAAGGATCAGGCAATTCAATTTCTTTTGCGACGGTAACACCGTCTTTTGTAATTGTGGGTGAACCCCATTTCTTTTCAAGGATGACATTACGTCCAGCAGGTCCGAGTGTAACCTTGACGGCTTTGGCGAGTGTCTCGACGCCTTTGAGGAGCGCTCTTCTGGCTTCCTCGTTGAACTTCATTTCCTTTGCTGCCATCTCATTTCCTCCTCTTTTTATTCTTCGATAATTGCGAGGATGTCATCCTCACGCATGATGAGATACTCTTCGCCCTCAATTTTTACTTCACTACCCGCATATTTGGAGAAAATAACTTTATCTCCTACTTTGACTTCCATCGGGACACGGTTGCCCTTTTCGTCGAGCCGACCGGGTCCAACAGCAATGACTTCGCCCTTCTGAGGTTTCTCTTTTGCGGTGTCGGGGATAATGATTCCACCTTTGCGAACCTCTTCCTCCTCAATGCGTTTCACAAGGACACGGTCTGCAAGCGGCTTTACCTTCATCTTACACCTCCTATGGTTTGACTGATGAGTTGCTTATACCAACTCATGGATGTTGCTTCGGAAGGGGTATATAAATACTTAGCCCAAAAGAGGCCGTCAAGTGGATTGTCTCTCAATTCCATTGGCCATCCGGAGATACAAAAGGAAGGTGAGAAATGGAAATAATGAAAAACGGAGGGGGAGGGATTCGAACCCCCGAGGGGATTTTACTCCCCTAAGCGATTTCGAATCGCTCGCCTTCGTCCACTCGGCCACCCCTCCGTATCAACTCGGTTTTCAAGCAGGCATAGAAAATAACCGAATCACACAGGACGGGTCAAGATTTTGGGGCTATCGGTGATTCTGTTTGTGCTCTCAGGATAAATGTTGGATTTTTAGCGGCACAACCTTCCGAACCCTTTGTAACTTTATCATCTCGATACTCACCCAGTTCTGTCATCGGCTCTCTCGGAAGTCCTTAGTTAACAGAAACTTGTTTTTTCTTAGCCTCTCTAAAGCGAGAAGGATGTTAAGGATTTCGTTTTTTGCAGCCAGAAAGAGGTCTCCAATTCGCCCCCTCGCCTTTACACATCTGTGCCCAAAAGTTTACAATCAAACCCAAATTTTTGGGAACAAGGAGGGTTAACATGTTAGCAAGGCTTCTTTTGAAGTTAGTTTTCAATGCGGCTGTGCTGGCCATCGTGGATTACATCTTACCATCAGTGTCGATTCAAGGGTTCTGGCCTCTGTTCTGGGCGGCACTTCTGTTGGCCATCGTCAACGCTGTTCTTAGACCTATTCTTCAGCTCATAGCCTTGCCTCTAACAGTGCTCACGCTCGGTCTTTTCGCGTTCGTAGTCAATGGATTTCTCCTCTACCTCGTTTCAGCGATCGTTCCGGGATTCGAGATCACAAGCTTTTGGGCCGCTGTGCTTGCTGCAATCCTAATAGCGATAGTCTCTACACTATTGGGCTTGGCGTTAAAACCGTAAAAATTGGAAGACTCTGAATGCCAGATATATTTACCCACTTTTTCGTTGCAAACACGGTTCTCAAAGATTCCGATTTTGTCCTTGAACCCAGATTTTTCTATCTCGGCTCTCAAGGTGCTGATTTGTTTTACTATGCCGAAGTATTTGGCACTAAGGTTGGCACAAGGCTTGGATTCGTTATACATCGACGAAATGCGAACTTAGTTCCACAGACATTCGCAGAATTTGCCAATAACTTGAATGAAAAGGAAAAGCATAAAATTCTGTCCTACGCATCCGGTTTTATCACGCATTTTTGGGCCGATGCATTGATCCATCCTTGGATCATATATCGAACCGGAATATACGATGTGAACGACCCATCGACAGTCCGACATAGGTATTTGCACAAGAGCATGGAATCTGCAATCGATTTTGAACTTGCCAAATGGCTTGGATGGACGCCACCAATAGGTAACCTGTTGCCACACAAATGGTTCCTAAAATTTCGCACATTGCCCAAATCCGTCGCAGACGCATGGGCTTACTTCACCACAGAACATTACGGTGTCTCCAAAAATGTCGGTTTTCTTGCAAGAATGGCTTATCTTGGTTTTAGGGCTTTTTCCTTTGTTTTCTTTCCACCAAACGAATTCAGGTTCAAAGTCGCCAAAATGCTCGAAAGGATAACGCCTTTTATCCCTTGGACGTCCTATTTGACCAATGTGCATCCGAAGGTCGATGTCATGAACCGAAGTCATTCGGCTTGGTTTCACCCATGCTTCCCCGACGAGGAGAGGCATGAGAGCGTTTTTGACCTGTTCCAAAAGGCCGTTGAACTGTCTCGGTCATCCATTCAAAAGTTCCTTGAGTCGCCATGCAGATATCGACTGCCCCGACTCTCCCTTGAAAACGGCGTCGAAGGTCACTGCCACATGGTCAAGTTTGAAATTTTTGAGGAGATTTGAGTTAGTTGTTGAGGCAAGTGCCAGCTTGCCATCGACTTTTTGATCATGTCCACATCAAGTTGGCTCAATAGCATTGTAGGAGCAGATGTCGGCACATGTCTGACAGGCCGCCATGCAGTTGTAGGATGGAGCACATTGTCATGACACAATGCAGGTAAATCCTGCCGGGGATGCTTGAGTTATTTGTGAAAAAATGTCCTGAAAAGCATTGTTAGGGACACGAATAGCAGAAAGTATCCGAAAATCTTCCTGAGTTTTCCTTTGCTTGTTTTTATTGCGATTCTTGCTCCGATGTTCCCGCCGATCAACACGCTTAGCCCCAATGGGACAGCCCAAATTTGAAAATGACCGGAAATAGCATGGCCGAGCAGTCCCGAAAGCGCAGTTACCGCTATCATAAAGGTCGATGTGCCAATAGCTATGTCCATTGGAACGCCAAAAAGTAGCACCATCAAGGGCACTTTCACTGTGCCGCCAGCAATACCGCAAAGTGAAGCCACACTTCCAGCGACGACGGAAATCGGGATGGCCAGAAGCAGAGGCACGGTGTATTTCTCCCCCATGAATTCCCTGTGCCAGAGGATTAAATACTTGGGATAAAGTTTCTTAGACTGTGTCCTAAATACACTTCCACGGATCATCATGATCGCCACAGTGAAAAGGACGACGGAGAAAAGGACCACTATGAACCTTTCAGGCACGTATTTCGACAAATACCCTGCTGTGAACGCCCCGATAGCGGTGGCGGTTTCGAGGATGAGGGCGAGTTTCAGGTCGATTTTGCGGTTCTTTGCGTAAACTACGGTCGCCGAAGTTGCACTGAAGACAATGATGAACAGGCTTGTGGCAACTGCATTATGCACTGGAATGCCCAGAAATATCTGAAGCGGTGTGTAAAGAACACCCCCTCCAATTCCTATCATGCCGAAGAAAATGGATGCCAAGAAAAACAGCGGAACAAAATAGAAGATTTTCAATTCACCAAGACCTTTTGCATAAGATCTTCAGTGTTGTTGACTTTTGAGAGGAGTTCCACAGCCTTCTGAAAGACCTTGTCTCTCTGGAGCGAAATGTGATAGCGCGCTTTTATCCCCCAGTATTTATCGGCTATTTCGAGCTTCAGCAGATAGACGATCTGGTCTTCAGCATCCATAAATTCGCCCTTCTTGTATTTTATCCCTTTCTTTTCTATGAACTTCCTGAAGTCCGCTATGTCCGATTTTGTGAGCTTGAGGTCGTCAACCGAACGAGGAGTGTCAGGATGTTCCTCGACATATTGGATCGCAAAGTTAAAGAATGCGCCTTTGGCCACGAGTTTGGAGACGAACGGAAGTATTTTTTCACGTTCCATAACGATGTCGGGGATAATTCCACCTCCGCCTCTGACCTTTCGATGCAATTTCTTTGTGTAAAATGTCAAGGTATCTTCTTCGCCCGTAGTATCCTGCTGCTCCTTGACTTTTAAGGATTCCGGTGCCTCGATCAGGGGCGCTCTTCTTTTGTTTTTCCATGTAACTTTGTCTATGCATCGACCCGAAGGTGTGTAATAGCGTGCGATGGTCAATTTGAGTGTGTAATTGTTTTCCAACTGGAACAGCCGTTGGACTGAGCCTTTGCCCACAGTCGTATCCCCTATCAAAACTCCTCTGTCCCAGTCCTGTATAGCGCCTGCGACAATCTCGGATGCGCTTGCCGAGCCACCGTCGATGAGGACCACCAATGGCGCAGTTGTGTCAATGAGCGGGTCATGAATCGATAAAAATTGCTCTTCTGTCCCCTTCTGGCGTCCCTTTGTTGAGACTATCAATCTGCCGGGCGGTAGAAACATATCAACCACCTCGACGGCCTCCCTAAGCTGACCGCCCGGATTAGACCTTAAATCAAGGATAAACTTTTTAGCTCCTAATCTGATAAGTGAATCGACAATTTGCTTCAGTTCCTGCGACGAGTTTTCCGAAAAAGTTACGAATCGGATATAGCCTATCTCACCGTTCACCAACTCGAAATGTCTAACCGGGTGTATCACAATGACTTCTCTCACTATTTCAAAGTCTATCGGCTCGTTGAGGCCGGGTCGCACAACCGTGAGCACCACTTTTGTTCCCGGTTTGCCACGAATCTTTTTGACAGCTTCGTTAAGTGTAAGTCCCCATGTGGGTTCGCCGTCGATCTTGATGATTCTGTCGCCGGCTCTCAGTCCTGCGCGGTAAGCCGGTGTTCCCTCAATTGGAGAGATGACAGTCAGCCATCCGTCCCTCAGTCCAACTTCCATCCCTACGCCCCCGAATTTGCCTTACGTGTGAACCATGAAGTCCTCAGTTTCCTCTGGTGTATAGAATTCCGAGAACGGGTCGAGCGAGCTCACCATGCCCTTAATTGCCCTTTCCACAAGTTCTTCCGGAGTCAACTCGTCTATGTAGTGGGTCTGCACCATGTAGATGACGGCCGTGAAGATTCGGAACATCTGGCTGAGACTCGGCGTCATCTTCGCCTGTAGCGAAGACCTTCCAATAAGAATACCAACTGCCAGCACCACTGACAGGATTATTGCAAATGTGCGTTTCTTCATCGTAATCATCCTTTTCTTTTGAACCTCCCCAAAGATTTTTCAGAAAGTCTC
>QNDP01000067.1 GCA_003645975.1 Candidatus Hydrothermota bacterium
AATTCAAGTGCTAAGAACCTTCCCGGCATCTCCATTGAAGGACTTAAAGTTATGCCTTTCGATGACCTAAATAGATGAACACTCAAGACATCGCCATCGCCGAGATTAAACTCCGCTTGCAGATGTGCCGCCAATCCGTCAGCCCAGAGGGCGGTGGCTTTTGCGGTGAATGTGCCAAAATATCCCCAATAGAAACCCAAAGCGTTGCTGTTTCTAAAACGAAAATACGCTCCGGCGGTGTAATTCGCCCAATCCCGTCTCAACTCGCCCTCGACCGAGACCCTGCTTTTCTTTTTGAAAAACATTTTGCATCTGAGGTCGTTCCATTCCACCTTCGACACAACTCCGTCTTCGCCTTTTACTTTCCTAAACGGCAGTAAGGACATCTTGTTCAAATTCAGAGGATTAAACGGCTCAAAAAATCCGAAAATTTCGACCATTCGGCCGATCTTAAGTTCAAGATTTTCAAATCGCACCTTCGCATAAGCCTGGAAGAGGTCATCCCTTGCATTCGACAGATCACAGACATAACTCCTTGTGTGGCCGAAACTTGAGAAAAACCGCAAGGCTCCGAAGTTCCCCAAAATCGTCCCAGTTGCTGTCAATTGTTCCAACGAGCAATCCGACTCGCTGCTGGCCAAAAACATCATGCCCGTCGTAAACTTAGCCCTCAGACTATTTCCCATCTGCATCGAGAGGGACAAAAGCAGGATGGTGAAATTCATCGATAGAGCCTCTCTCTTCTGAAATAGTCGCTGTCTAACGGAATGTCTATTTTGACTGAGTGAATTTTGACGGTTGTCTTTGAATTCCGTCTCCTCAGATCTCGCATGATGTAAAAAATCGGAAAGAGTTTGCTGTCAACAGATTTGTATTCAATAACTTCGACAGTTTTAACGACCCTGCCGCCTCTTGCAATGTATTCCGCCTTGAGCGGAACGAATTTCTTCGGCAGAAGCCAAAGTTTTATTGAGGCGTAAGTTGCTCGTCCAGATGTATCTCTGAGTTCAAGGAGATAAACTCGTTGCGATTCAAAAGAAGTGTCTTTGAGGCTTGTAGGGGCGTATAACTTCCATGGATCTTCGTTCATGAGGTCTTCGTAGGATAGGTCGCTGCCCATAAGGGATTGACGCATCATGTCGCCGGATATACGCACAACATCATCTATGTCAGGCAGATAGATGTAAAGCCGATTTTGAAGTTTCAAAATCCTCGTCCCATAATCCTCTGGATTTGTGAATTCCACGAAAAATTTATCCGAAGTTCCCACACCATAAAACCTTTTGGTAACTTTCCGTTTTCCTCTTTGAATCACCATCTCGGCTTCAAATCGAATCGAACTCCAACTGGTGTTCGCCCTTAAGGCATCATAGGCCTCTTTTGGTGTGACCGTAATCAAAAACAATAACAGCGGTAACTTCATGCTTTTTTCTCCGAAGTCTAAATTATCAACAACACCAAGTCGTTAAGGAATCCAATCCCCTTTAGATAAGGAGTAAATCGGGCGAGCAACTTAGGGACAGGCCTCAGTGAATCCTCATCAAGTTCTGCTATATCAACGACTTCATCGACACAAAATTTCCGACCGTCGTTAAGGACAATTCGTTCCGGTTTCTTCGTCTTGAGCGGGCTTATCAGCGGGGGAGCCTCCCCTTGATCAATTTTTAGAACATCTCCGAGAGGAACAGCGAAATGGATATCCGATGCCTTGAAGATGAGGACCTTCATATTTCTCCCGACATCTTTTTGAATAATGCATCCAAATCGATTACAGCAGCAGGTTTTCCACCCCAAATAAACCTTCCGAGCACAAACGGGTTATCCTCTTCAGGAATAAGGTCATCCAATTCGAGGTCGATCAATTCGACCACATCATCGATATGGAAGGCAAATTTTTCGTTTCTGTATTCAACGACTAAAAACATATCACCACTTGCCTGTTCTGTCGGAATCAAAGCAGAGAGTTCAACGGCTACAATCGGCTCCCCAAGCCTGTTGAACAATCCAATGATGTAATCCGGGGTTCCGGGAACTTTTGTGATATTTGACACACGGAGCACCTCAACCACGTTCGAGACCACAACCGAAAAAATCGAATCGCCTATCCTAAAAAGCACGATTTTCTGTCTCATTCCTTTGAATCCAGTTTGAATCTTCCAACTATTTGGCTCATCTCCTGAGCGAGTCGGTTCAGGTCTTCCATAGAATTCGTGATCTGGCTGACGCCGGCTGCTATCTCCTTTGCCACTTTGGAGATGTTGCCCATTGCGGATGCAACCTGCTGTGTTGCAAGCTTCTGTTGCGCGATAGCAAGTCCGATGCGTTGAGATGCATCGACACTTTCTTTGATGGTTTCAACGATGCGTCCACGCCTTTGCTCCAGTCTTTCCATGTCCTGCATCCTGCGCTCAACTTCCTTCTGCTCCTCATCGACCGAGAGCACCACAGCGGACGATAGGGACTCGATCTCCTGAAGCAGATTTTTTATGTCATCTGCCGACTTCGATGTGCTGATCGCAAGTTCTTTGATGTGGCTTGCAACTATGGAGAATCTGCGTCCCATCTCACCGGCGCTCACCGCTTCGATGGCTGCATTGAAGGCCAGAATCTTTGTCTGAACCGCTATTTCATTGAGATAGTCCAGTGTTTTGTTGATCTCTTTAAGCTTGTCGAGCAGTTTGGCGATGTTTTCGGCGGTCTGTTCGGACTTATGGCGGATAGTCTCGAATCCTTTTCTGGTCATCTTGCCTATCTCGTCCAGTTCCTTGAGTTTGGAGCTCGCTTCCTCTGCCATCTTCATGAGCAATTCGCTCTGTTCGCTTATGGCTTCCATAGAACGGTTAAGTTCATCGATCGTTGCAGAAATCTCGCCGACTGCTGACGCCTGCTCCTGTGCACCTGCTGCCTGCTGTTCGGTGGCCATCAGCACCTCTTTGGTAGCCGATGCGATCCTCGTTGCACTCTCCTTCAGCTTAGAGACCACATCTTTGATCCCGACGATCAGACGCTGAGTTTCTCTCGCAAGTTCGCCTATCTCGGAATTGGAAAACGGGATTGCGGTAACGGTCAGATCGCCTTTGGCAATCTTAGAACTTAACTGGGTGATGTATTCCAAGTCATGTTTAATAAGTTTTGCTACAAGTGAGACGGCGACGGCGGTCAAAAAGAAGAACAACGCGCCTATTCCCAAGATATGCAGGCCGATTGTCAAGGTCGCTTTGCCGTGTTTGATCCCAGAAGTAGCGACACCGGCCACAGTTACGACAAAAATGGCCAACGGGATGAGCAACAGGAACAGCATCCTGAAGATCCTGATGCGACTTCCTGGCAGAGGTTTATCGAGATCATGCCTGTATCCCAATGAGTAGAGCCAAATGACCATTTCTCTCGATGTGCATCCAGCCCAAAGGAAAGCGATGACCGACCATATCAATCCTGCGCTTGAAGCAGTGAACAACAATGCGAGACCTTTAACTTTTGAGATTCCAAAGAGATAAACTGCAGTGGCGGAAACACACAGTCCTCCAACGATGTAAACTACAAGCTCGATAACTCCAGTCCAGACCGGCAAGTTCATAGCCTCGTAATATGCTTTTGCCAAAATCTCTTTATCAAACTCGCCTCTCTCAAGTTTTTCTATATTTTTGACTTTAAGTCGGAAGATCTGGAGCACAGCGGCAAGGAGAACGCCGCCCCAAAACACCACGGCGTAAATACAATTCAACTTTTCCTGATGGGTAAAAGGAATAAGGGTAAAACCTGTAACGACGCCGATAGGCACGCCTACAAGTGCAGCGATGACAAGAATCAAAGCACTTTTAGATGTTAATTTTTTTGGCATCTCAACCTTTTCAATCATTTTTATTACCTCCATAGACCACAACTTTATTTCGCCCTGTCCTTTTTGCTTCATAAAGGGCTTCGTCAGCCTTTGCTATAAGTTCGTCCCGTTCAATGGCATCATTCGGAAATTCCGCAACACCTATACTTATCGTGAACTTTATCAGGGTGTTTCCCCAATTCAGCGGGGTGTCTTCCACCGTCCGCCTGATGTGCTCAAGCACATCAAAGGCCTTTAATTTTTCGTAATTTGGAAAAACCATAAGAAATTCCTCACCACCATACCTCCCGACTTTACAACCCTGTGGAAGGTTTGACTTCAATATCCCTGCGAGATGTGTAAGTGCAGCGTCTCCAGCAAGATGCCCGTAGGTATCATTTAAGCTTTTGAATTTATCTATGTCGGCCATAGCGACGGACAGCTTTTGACCGGATTCGCGGGCATTTTCCAAAGCCTCGTCAAGGAACTCGAAGATCCCTCTCCTGTTCAAAATTTTTGTGAGCGGATCGATTTTTGAGATTTCCATATAGGCTTCTGCCCTTTTCAAGGCGGCTTTGATGCGTGCAAGGAACTCTATGGGATGAAAAGGTTTAGTTATGTAATCATCAACTCCAAGCTCGAACCCTTCAACTCTGCTTTCCAAGTCTGACTTGGATGTCAGGAAGATGAACGGGACCCCCTTTAGCTCCTCGATTTCAGAAATGCGCTTTTTAACCTCAAAGCCATCCATTCCGGGCATAACGATGTCGCAGAGAATCAAATTGGGAAGCACTTCTTTTGCAAGTTTCAAGCCTTCTGCACCATCCTTCGCCTCTATAACCGTATAGCCTTCTTTTTGTAGGATGGTCGAGATGGTCTTACGGATGAACTTGTCGTCATCGATTATCAATATCTTCATTTACCGTCCCCCGTTTAAGGTGCTCATAGAGAATAGACAATCCAAATTTTTTTGTCAAATTCACATAAAGGTTTACTATCCCCTTCGCATTAAAGCGCTTTCCGCTGAATCTTATCCATCAGAATCGTGGCGAAAAATCGGCAAATCAATTGAGGCAGGCACAATAACAAAAACAGAAGCTCAATGTCAAAAATCGGCGGTCTAAAGTCGGAGGCAAAGTTGCAATGGACAGCGGTTAGTTCTTCTGGATGTGCACCTTCCACATTTCCGACGCTAACGCTATAAGCATTAGAAGGAACATGAGCCTCACATTAGACGGAGGAGTTGGAACCCCTATCAGTCTCGAAATTCCAGAGACTAACGCCCACGCATGCGCTTGAATAACCCAAAGCTCGCGCGGCCTTTCAATTGACTTCAACTTATTAGCTATTTCGAGATCGGATGGAAATACACCGTTGTAAGCCGCTAAGAACAAAGTATTTTCCGAGACTATCCTTCGAGGAAAATCAAACTGAACAGGAGGAAACGGTATCTCCCAAGGAACAAAAGCACCTAATTCTCCGTTTTGAAAAACAAAATTTATGTAATTGGAATTCCAAGAGATAAATTTATCCCCTATTTCAGGGACATAAGCGCTTTGACAGACCTGAAGACTTGCAAGAAGGAGTCTCTCGGTAGGAAATTCCCGAAGGGCTGCACGATTTATCGAGATGTTAACCGTTGAAGGCTCCCCAACCAGTCCGAAAAACATCACTAAGGAACTGACAAGCAGCAACTTCAATGTTTTTACCATGAACCTCCTTCCTTTAGCGGTAATAATTTGATTCTCTGGGTGCTCGAACAAAGGTCTTTTTGTGGTAAAGATTTTTGTTTATCTCTTTCTCAGTGGAGACTACCGGCCTGTCGGTTTCTATCCGTGCGTTAGGCCTTTTCGGATGTTGGGGAACTGAAACAGTCCAAACACGGTCATAGAACGACCTCTCGAACAGCGGCACTTTGTCGGTGTGTCCGTCGAAGATATACTTGACATAACGGATTGAGCCGCTTGGGGTAGGGCTACCTATCTCCATGATCGCCCCATTCAAATTTGAGTTGAAACATGTCAACACCAACAATAATTTGAGCATCATCACACCTCCTCTCGTTGTGTATTTCCATAACACAAATTTCAATGACTCAACCCATCCCGGCAAACTCTAATGTGCTTAAATCCTAAGACATAAGCTAAACCGAAGTCAACCATGAGGGGCTATCGGTAATTTTGCTTGTAGCATAGGGATAAATGTTGAAATCTCAGGATCAGCATCTTCGGCTCCCTTGTACCGCATCGTTTCTATGGTCATCCAGCCTTATCGTCGGTTCTGTCGAAATCCCTTTGTTGATGGGAACTTAAGCCTTCGCCTGCCTCCTGGCGGAGAGAAGAGACAAAGTCCTCTTGTCAGAATAGTGGCTATCACTCGAATGTCAGCAGGTCGGGTATCTCTCAGCAAAGCCAAAATTCCCACATAAAATCTTTCATCACCAACGGATTAATTGCCCGTTGAACAAAATTTAACATGTCCATAGAATCAATCCCCTGCTCTGATATTGGAAAGGTTGTCAATTTCTTTGTCAATAAATGCGATTTGATAGGTCGGATGGAAGTATCCCAATCCAAAACATGCTTCTCGTATCGGATCTCAGCGAAGATTTTGGCCTCAAAGGAAATGAAAGAAGAGGGCTTTAAATAGGAGGTTAAAACTATGAAGAAGTTGATAGTTTTGGCGCTTGTGGTCATGATGGGCGTCATGATAGGCTGTGGCAAAGAGGAAGAGGGTGAGGGAGGAGCAGGCGCGACCCTCTCCAACCCGATGCCGCTCGCAGTTGGCAACTGGTGGGCTTACATCAACTACGAAACGGCTGCAAAACCCGATACTACGCATGACACCACGAGAATCATCGGAACCGGTGAGGTCAACAACAGGAATGTCTATATCGTTGTTTATTCTGCTAATCCTCCTGAAACCAGTTATGTCTATGTTGAAAACGGGTATATCCATGAGATGAAATGGATAGCTGAAATGGGACGGTGGCTCGATTTCAAAATGTTGAAGACACCGCTCAGCGTCGGCGACAG
>QNDP01000068.1 GCA_003645975.1 Candidatus Hydrothermota bacterium
ATGCCGAAATCGATGAGGGTCGAGATGAGTTCTTTACAGCTTCCATCCGGGTTTTGTATCAGGAAATCGTGTTGCATGATGTCCATATCCCTTTCGCCAGGCGCATATTGCAGTTTTTCGAGCATCAGTTTGACGAGTGCGTCGAGGTTGGAACCCTTTTCGAGGCCGATCACCTTGTCGCTGAACAGGCCGAGCCATTCGAGTTTGCGGACAACTGTGGAATACGGCTCCGTCCCCAAGTAGTCGGCGACCGCTTTGACGATGTCATCAGAAGGTTTTGCTCCGACAATGCCTGCGATCAGCTCTTTGTAAGTCGTCTTGCTCAGATCTTTTTCGGTGATGTCGAGCAGGTGGAGATCGGCGATGCGTTTCATCGTCTCGGACCAACCGATATGGCGCAAGGTGCCACGATACATCGTCTTTGCCTCCGGGATGCCATAAAGGTCTATGTAGGGCAATGAGTTGCGGTTGGGGTAGTTCTCAAGCCATCCGAATCCCTCGATGTATTTGAAATTGTAGTGTGCAAAAAGCTCCTCACCGGGCACATCGATGACTTCGCCGTCTTTCATGAACCTGGCCGAATTGCGAGAGGCAAGGAGCACGCCTCTTGGAGACCACGAAAATTTATAACCAAACGGATTGTTGTTCGCTTCCGGAGCTGGCAGAGCGCCGCAGAACGATGAAAATCCGAGCACTTTTCCGCCTTCCGCATGAACCTTGTCGATCACCCTCTTTGCGGACATGTGATCGATTCCGGGGTCGAGTCCCAACTCGTTGAGCAGGATGATGTCGGCCTTCTGGGCGGCCTCGTCCAACTCCCGCATTGCATCGCTAACATAGGATGTAGTAACGAGATGCGTGCGCTCCTCTATGCAGATTTTGGCGATTTTGGGATGATAGGCTGGTGGAAACAGGCTGACGGCTATGTCAGCTTCCCGTATAAGTTCACGAAGTTTTTCGTCCTCGTCGATGGTTACACGGACGGCCTTGCCCCGCTCATGACCTGCGATTATCCGTTCTGCCTTGCTGACAGTCCTCGTCGCCACAGTTACAAAATAGTTCGGCTGATCAAGCAAATATCTGATATGTGGGCGGGCAACCATTCCTGCCCCAAACACTACTATCCGCTTCATGGTCATTGCTCCTCCTCTCATTTTTGCAAGTTTGCAAAATATTGTGAGGCGTTAATCATAAAGCCTGCCAAAGGACGGCCTAAAGGCGATGGTAACGCCCAATCCCCATGAAATCGCCGAAAGGACGGGATTTCATCGACAAAGACACTATTTGACCGACCGCAAGACCACAAATTTGCCAGAACTCGGCCTTCGACCAGCCGTTTTCGCTCGATAGAAATACACACCGGAATGGGGCGCTCTAAAAGTAAACCTGCCATCCGCCTGAGCCGTCAAAATGCATCTGCCTGACAGATCGTAGATTCGGATCTCAAAGTCCCTGTCAAATCGGGAGAAAAACGAGACATCCTGACCACGAACCACAATGGCGATGTCCTCGTCTTCCGGACGGATATGTGTGTCTTCCGACACGGCCAAAGCCCCTGTTGCCATGAAGATGTCCCAATGGCCAAACTGATCGCTCAGAAAGGTTATTGCGAGGGAGTCGCCGATCCGCATGACGAACGGGTTTATCTCATTTGCATTTCCTGCCGCAACGGGTTGAACATCATCGACATGTCCCTCGACAAGTCGTCCAACGAACACATCGTGGTCAAGCGATGACCAAGTAACAGCGGCGCCGTTCTCAAGTCCGACGATGGAGACACTTATGACGCTGTCGGCGACATCGAAGATTCGGCTCCACACATTGCCCCAAATGAAAGTCGCCTGCAAGGTGTTGCCCCTCTTGAAGACGAGCCAGATTGTGCCGCTGTCGTCCATCGCCGCCTTCCCATCGGAGACCCCAGAGAATCGGCTCAATTCGGTGAAGTTGACGCCATCACCTTCCAAAACCACAACATCCGAACGATCCGGCCGCAGCTCGGTGTAAATCAGGAAATATCTCGATGGGCTGATCTTGACCACCTGTGGGGACACATTGTCAGCATCATTTTGAACCACAGGGACTTGAAGCCAATTCGATCCGACCTTGTAAGCGATCCACAGCTCCCCGTGCCCGTTATGCCATCGAAGATATGCCACCGCAGGTTCACCGCTTGGGAGGGTGTAGATCGACGGTTGAAGTTCGTAATTGGACGGACTTGCGGCTGCGGGCTCATAGGAAACAACATGCGTTCCAAAAACTTTTGCGACATAGATGTCATGATTTTCGTTGCGGAACGACTGCCATGCAATCCAGACGGTGTCGCCAAGTCCTTTGGTCAAAGAAGGATAGAAATCCCAATAGACATCCGATGCGACCGGTATCTCGTCCGACCAGCCCGACGACTCCGTGTATCTTTTGAGGTAAATCTCGCTCCTTATGTCGCGTCCAGAACTCCAAACAAGGACGATTTCATGCTCGTCGGTCAAGCCGACCTGTTGCGCATCAGTGAAATCCGAAGTTACAAGAGAGGTGGCATTCCAATCGGAGCAGTTGACGGTGTCGTTCCGAACAACCTCAATCCTATCCGCACGGACATGGAGCGTCGGATCGCCCAAGATCGTGAGTCCGTAATGCCAATCGGGATAGAGTTCTGCATATTCCGACATCCATGACTTGAAGGCGTCGCCGATCGATGCGCCGTCGGCCATATAGCCCATAAACTCGTCGAAGGCGAGCATCATGGCACCGGTTTTTGCCGATCCGATGACCGCAAGCCCATTCCCTTCAAAGATATACATGTTGCCGATGTCGTCCCGTTCGACATATCGTGCGGCCGAACATGAGAACAGGTTCAGGAAAAGCGCATCAGGCCAAAGCGGTTCCATCTCAAAGTTGAACACGGTTCCGCCGTAGTTGATCGGTTTGAATGTGTGTCCCCATGGAGAGGAGTGGCTTGCCACGAAGACAAACTCATAGCCGTCGGCGAGCCGCTGTTTGTAGTTGTCCGCTGTGGTCAACATCGGATCGTTGATAATGTGGACAGTGTCATAGACTTCATCGAGACCGGCCGTCGTGATGTAGTATTGCCAATCGTCGTCAATGAACGAGAGTGCGCGCAACGGCACGCTCGTGCCCTGAGTCCGATAGGCATGGTCTCTCTCAAGGAACGATCTGACCAATTCGGCCTCAGAACCATAGCTTAAGTTCGATCCCCACAGTCTTCCGACCCATATTTCGGGTTCCGTGCTGCCCTGATGCAGGTCGAACAGGCCGTCGCCGTCGGTGTCGAGCCAATTGCCGTTCAAATCCATGAAGTAGTAATCGATCGGAAACTCCTCGACCATGCCCCAGTATGGCTCATCCATGTGGAACCATGCGATCGGCAGCCTTCCGATGAATATGGCTCCAACGATGTTGAACTGAAGCTGCGAAGCAAGGAAGTTGCGAAGTTCGGACGCTGTGCCGCCTATTGCAGTGTCCACGACGACCGTGTAGCCGTCAGCGGATATGTCCGAAGCAAATTGGGCTATCTCGGAGGTCAAATTTCGATAAAGTTCGGAATTCACAATGACATAAATGCGGTCAGTTCCGTTGCCGACACGATAAACCTCACCGATCTGGAGTTGTGTTTTGGGGCTGTATTTCATGAATTCTTTGTAGGTCAACGGGTTTCGACCCAGAGGGTCAACCCATCGGGTAACAGGGATGCTCAAAACCATCAAAATTGCAAAGACTTGCATGGCTCACCTCCGATGCCTTTTCAACACAGCCTTTAAGCCGGTTCGGATGACAATTTTTGTTTAAAAAATAAGGTTATGCTAACATTTTGAACACAAAAAGGCAATAATCCCGCCATGCTCGTCCTGTTCGGTCATATGGCTTATAATTTAAAAATGAGTCTCATTATCTATGCTTTGCTGTTCGCAATCGCCGCTGTCCTTGCAATGCTTGGAAAAGGTGGAGGTGAGTTCTACCTCCCGATCTTGGTCGCGTCAGGTGTTCCTTTCCACCAAGCAGGCACCATCTCGCTCTTCATGTTGACCGTCTGGGCTCCGTGATGGCTGCGGTCGAACACAGAAAGTCGTTGATAGATTGGACTTTGGGGACTATGCTCATCCTCACGGCTGGACTCGGTTCGTTTTTCGGAGGTCTCATCTCGGTGAAGATACCGTCGTTCTATCTGAAACTCACATTTTCGGCCATGCTCCTCGTCTCGGCCTACTTCGTTGCTCGTCCTCCAACCCAGCAGCCTCGAGTGCCGAAAGTCTGTGAAATCAAAAGGAACTGTTGCGGCGAAAGTTATTCGATTTCCTGTCTCGTGTTCCCCGTCGTGGCGTTTATCGGCTTTCTCGCTGGAATGGTCGGCATATCCGGTGGCGGAGTCATAATTCCGCTCGTGGTAATCCTGAGCAGGATGCCGTTGAGGGTCGCATTGGCGACCAATTCCCTGATCGTCCTGTTCTCGTCGTTCAGCGGCTTTATCGGTCATGGACTCTCGCAGTCCGTTCCGTGGGGCAAGGCAGTTCCAGCGGCGGCGTCTGTGGCGGTCGGCGCACTCATAGGCGCGCATTTCTCGACAAGAGTGCACATATCACGGCTGAAAAAGTTGTTCGTGTTCATTCTTGTGTTTGCGGCTCTATGGATGCTTTTCAATGCGTTGCGTAAGGTATAGGCCGATGCAACTAAGTCTTTAACGAAAAATGCATTGAGAAGGTCATTCGGACGGCTCAAGCATGACCACCGTCCGATTTGTCTCAACAAGATATTTTTGAGCGGCTTTCCTGATACGTTCCGGTGTGACCTCCAAAAGCCGTTGAAGCCATCGATTGAAGGCGTCCTGACCGTCCAAAACCTCAAAAGACGCTATTGTCATGCCTTTGCCCACAATCGATTCCTGCGAGAAGATCAGGCCGGACACGATGCTGTTCATAATTTTCGTGAATTCTCTATCCGAAACAGGCTCGTCCTTCAGCCTATCGAGTTCTTTGAACACGACCTCTTCGATCTTATCGAACGACACGCCTTTCTTAGGTGTCGCCTCGATGCTCAGGAGTCCCGGATCAAGGGTTCGATCGAGTTGGATGGCGATTTCAGTTGCAAGTCCTTCATCGACAAGGGCTTTATGCAATCTTGATGATTTGCCAGCTCCGATAAGCGACGCCATTATTGCGACTTCTGGATAGTCCTCTGCCGAAAATTTCGGGATGTGGAAGGCGGCGCCCCATATCCGCAACCCATTCCAACGACGAATTTTCATCCGTTTTTCACCGACCTGCGGCGGCTCCACCGTTCTGACTTCTGGGATGGGCGTTTCACCTGCCTCGATGTCGCCGAAATACTGTTCAGCCCAACTGAAGACCTGTTCGCTTTCAACATCACCGGAAACTGCCAGCAAAGCGTTGTCGGGTCTATAAAAAGTTCGATAGAATTCGAGGACATCGTCCAATTCCATCTTTTCGAGGTCGCTCATCCATCCGATGACCGGTCGGCGATACGGATGTGCTGTGAAAGCAAGAGCTTCAAGATATTCCCAGAACATGCCATAGGGGTTGTTCTCGTATTGGAGCCGTCTCTCTTCCATGACCACACTTTTCTCCTCCTCGAAATTGGAGAAGGTGCAATTGACCATCCTATCGGCTTCGAGTTCGAGCAAAGTTTCCACCTTAGATGAAGGGATTACAGCCCAATAAGTTGTAACATCCTTCGAGGTGTATGCGTTTTCATAGCCTCCGAACATTGAGACCAGCTCAGAGTAATAGTTCGGAGGGAATCTTTTCGTCCCGTTGAACATGAGGTGTTCCAGCAGGTGAGCCAAGCCGGTCTTGCCCGTTACCTCATTGCGAGAGCCGACTTTATACCACATCTGAACGGATGCCAGAGGTGCCGAATGATCCTCAATGACAAGCACACACAACCCGTTGGCAAGTCTATGTCTCTTTATCTCGATTTTGTAAGTTTCGATCACCTTCCTAACACTTACTTGCGTCATAACGGCAAAAGATTATAACGCATCCACCCCGCAAAATTTCCATAACACTATGCAGGACAGGGGGATTTTTCACGGAAGTCCGCAGTTTATTCGGTTCTATCGGAAGTCCCTCGTTGATGGAAATTTATACCCTCATCCCTGCCCCATGGAGGAGAAGGGAGACAAAGTTCCTTTCCGCCTCTGGGGGAAAGTCAGGTTGGGGAGCACCCCTTAATTCTCAGCGGTTGAGTCTCTTATCAGCGATGACAAATTTTCACACGAAGCCACTCATCACAGATAAAATTGCTAATAGCCAGCGGTGTGTTGCCCTAATCGATGTTCATTGTGTAACATAAAAGCCCGTTTTGTTGGCCGGAGTTTAGTGTGAAAAAACATAGGAGGAGAAGCCATGAGAAGGAGTTTGTTGATACTCAGTGTCGTGGCACTGGCGCTCGCCGTCGGATGTGCCAAAAGCCCGCATAGTTCAAGTGTCAAGATCTACATCCAGCAAAATCAAATAGATAAAGCTATCCGCGAAGGCAAGGCATGGGTCCAAGATGAGCCGAACAGCCCCGATGCACACTTCTGGCTCGCCCAGGCTTACATGCGTGACGGCCAGTATGTCAATGCGGCTGACGAACTTGACAAGGCAATCGAGCTCGACACAGAGGGCAAGGTGTTCAAAAAATTCGGTGAACCCGAAAAGGTTACCTACATGAACGCTGGCTTGATCGTTAAAGACACCAACAGAACAAAAGCCATCCACTACTTCGAGCAGGCACACAAGATCGATCCGAACGATGTCAAAGTCCTGATGACGCTTGCTGCGCTCTACGGCATGGAAGGCGACAATCAGAAGATGCTCGACTACCTCAAAAAGGCCGA
>QNDP01000069.1 GCA_003645975.1 Candidatus Hydrothermota bacterium
GAAAACCATCCAAGTGTCGCAACTGACTACAACAATCTCGGCTCCGCCTACGATTCCAAAGGCGAATACGACAGGGCTATCGAGTTCTATAACAAGGCGCTGGAGATAGACAAAAAGGTTCTCGGTGAAAACCATCCAAGTGTCGCAACTGACTACAACAATCTCGGCTCCGCCTACGATTCCAAAGGCGAATACGACAGGGCTATCGAGTTCTATAACAAGGCGCTGGAGATACGAAGGAAGGTTCTCGGAGAGGAGCATCCTTATACTGCTTCGACTTACAACAATCTCGGCTCCGCCTACTATTCCAAAGGCGAATACGACAGGGCTATCGAGTTCTATAACAAGGCGCTGGAGATAGACAAAAAGGTTCTCGGTGAGGAGCATCCAAATACTGCAACGACTTACAACAATCTCGGCTTAGCCTACTATTCCAAAGGCGAATACGACAGGGCTATCGAGTTCTATAACAAGGCGCTGGAGATAGTTCGGAAGGTTCTCGGCGAAGAGCATCCTTATACTGCCATAACTTACACTGGTCTCGGTGTGGCCTATGCACATAAAGGCGAATACGACAGAGCAATTGAGTTTCTAAAGAAGTCGCTAAATACATTCGAAAATCGGCTCGGCGAATGCCATCCTTACACGAGAACCACTCTCGGCCATCTTATAATGGCTTATATGAAAAAGGGCGATCTCGAGAGCGTTCTAACCTCAATGGCCAAGCTTGCTGAGCTTGAGCAACGGTGCAAGTAGTAAGGGCTTTGAAATTCCGGAATTCCATTGAGTTTGTTTTGCCCATCATCGACCGTTAAAATTTGAGCTATCGGGAGGTGTGATATGCCAAAGGCTTACAGGCTCGAAGATGCTTACAACAATTTTTCCTCAGAACCCATCTCAAGTCCTGATGAGTTCAGAGAATTCTATGTCGAACGGCCTAAACCCGTTAAATCCCCAATTTCCACTCTTAAAATCTCGATAATCCATGCCAAAAAGCCCGAAAAATACCTCTTTCTCGGCTTTCGTGGCAGCGGCAAAAGCACAGAAATCAACAGGTTGCTCAACGAACTCGACGACGAAAAGTTCATTAAAATCAAATTCTCAATCAAAGACACACTTGACATAAGCGACTTCGATTACAGGGACTTCTTCATTTTGCTGAGTCTGCAAATCTACAATGTGGTTAAAAATCAAAAGATTAAGGTTAAAGACGATTTCTTAGAAGACTTTGAGAGGTTTTTATACGATGTAACGCATGAGGCGGAAAAAATTGAGGAAGAGGAATATGGAAAGAAAAAGGAGCTGGAAGGCGGCATAGACATAAAAGTTCTGAGCGCAAAAATTGGCAGCGAAGCAGCCACCAGAACGGTTATTCGGCGGAAACTTGCGACAAGGATCGGCGACCTCATCGAGAGAACCAACAACCTGATAGGCGAAATCGAGCGGAAAACCGAAAAACGGATAATCGTAGCCGTCGATGACCTCGACAAACTCACTCGTGGCGAACAAAGTGAAAAGTTCTTTTACACCAATACAGGGCTTTTGCTTCAGCCTAAGTGTTTGGTCATCTATACTTTTCCAATACCGCTGGCTTTCAATCCGAGATTCGAGAATGTTACAGGCAATTTCAGCGACACCTTTATCCTTCCACAAGTCCCTGTGAAAGATAGACATGGCAGAGAAATCAAGGAAAATATCGATTTCTATCGAGCGATTGTCGAAAGACGGATGGATTTGAGCCTTATCGATGGGGCTGCGCTAAAGGAAGCGACACTTGCCACAGGAAAGATTCGGGAGTTCATCATCCTGCTCCGTTCGTCGGTCGCCATAGCCCTTGCAAACGGAAACGAGAAAATCACAGAGAACGATGTGATCGAAGCGATCGAAAAGCTTAGACGAAACTTCGACCGGGAGCTCGATAAGGTTCACATAAAACGGCTCATAGAGATTCATGAGACCAAAGATGCACGCAGTGAGAGCCCGGATGACCAGATTACAAGAGAACTTCTTTTCAGCCTGAGCGCCGTCGAATACGAAGACGAAGAAGGACGGTGGGCCGATGTCAACCCCTTGCTTCACCCTTTGATAGAACGATGGAAGGAATCTTTCACCAAAAAATAATAGACAAACTTAAGCCCCTCATAGTCGAGATAAAAATCTCGCAGGGACATGGAGACATCCTCCTTTGCTCGGTTGACCCGCCTTCGCTTATCGATGAGATCGTCCAATTCCTCAAACAGAAATTTAAAGCTAAGGTCTTCGATGTCCGCACACCGGAGGACATCCTGAATAACCTCAGAGACGAATCACTTGGTGAAATCGAGGTCGCCATTTGGAAGTTTCCACCTTCGCCCGAAAGAAAGCTCCTCAACACCTTGAACATCCACAGGGAACGGTTCTACGAGAGCAAAGTCCCTCATGTCATGCTTTTCACAAGGCCGTTCATGAGTGCGGTCATCAAGGACGCCCCTGATTTCTGGAGCTATCGCGGCGATTTCCATGAACTTGAATTTCCTGAGATGAAGGAGGATGTCGAGGCCATTCCGTCCGTCGGCGCACCGTTCTGGTTCAGAGACCGCAAAGACCTCCTGCGCCGCAAAAGGATAGCCGAATACCTTCTGGAAGTGTCCGAAGACGAAGACGAGAAGGTTAAGGCTTTGATGGATTTGGGCTACTCAGACCACCTTCTCGGCTCTTACGATGAGGCGCTTGAACATTTCAAAAAGGCGCTGGAGCTGAGTCGTAAACTTTACGGTGAGATGCATCCTTTGGTCGCCGAAAGCTATAACGCTATCGGCTTGGCACTCAATGCAAAAGGCGAATACGATAAGGCAATTGAATACCTCAAAAAGGCGCTGGAGATTGACCTTAATGTCATGGGCGAAAGCCATCCGGAAGTCGCAAAGGACTACAACGACATCGGATTGACCTATCATCTCAAAGGCGAACACGATAAAGCCATCAAGTATTTCCAGAAGGCATTGGAGATAAAGCACAAAGTCGGCGGTGAGGACGACCCTGAAATTCCGAGCATTTACAGCAATCTCGGCTCATCCTACGCTCGCATAGGCGAACACGATAAGGCCATCGAGTATTTCCAGAAGGCACTGGAAACGGGTAAAGGCATCTTCGGCGAGATACATCCTTTTGCTGCAGCGACTTACAACAATCTCGGCGGAATTTACCACATAAAAGGCGAATACGACAGGGCAATCCAGTATTACCAAAAGGCGCTGGAGATATTCAGCAAGACCTTTGGTTCAGAACATCCTTATGTTGCAAGGGTTTACGACAATATGGGCTTGACCTACAAATCCAGAGGCGAACTCGACAAGGCGATCGAACATTTCAAAAATGCGTTGAGGATATTCGAGAAGACTCTCGGTCAATGCCATCCTGAAACAATAGGGACAGTCAAACACCTTGCCCAAGCGTATCGGGACAAGGGCGAACAGTCCGAATTTGAACGGCTTATGGCCAAGCTTGCTGAGCTTGAGCAACGGTGCAAGTAGGAGGGCCGTCTCGGCTGTCAAAAACCGTAACCGTCCCGATTAAAGAACCCCCACCGCGCGGTGGGGGCTTCTCTCTGTCCGAAAAGGACTTGAGTCGAGTCTTATCCCTTCTCGTTTTTGATGTAAACGAACCAGTAAAGCGTGGCGACGAAGAATGCGCCGCCGATGATGTTGCCGAGCGTTACAGGGAGCAGGTTGCGCACCACAAAGCCGTAAAGGTTCAGGTTCGATGTGGTAATTCCAAGCTCTGCGATCCTCGCTGCCACTTCTGAGGTTCCGCTGAGCACCATGCCCATCGGGATGAAATACATGTTTGCCACGCTGTGCTCGAAGCCGGATGCGACAAACGCCATGATCGGGAAGAAGATAGCGAATATCTTGCCGACCACTGCACGGGCCGAGAACGACATCCAAACCGCCAAGCACACCAGCCAGTTACACAGGATGCCACGCGTCAAGGCCGCCATGAAGGGAAGGTTGACCTTTGCGTTCGCAATCTTCACGGCCGCAACGGCAACGCCCAAATTGCCCGTTTTCCACAACTGCGTCCAATACATCAAGAGGACGATGAAAAGCGAGCCGATGAGGTTGCTCAGATAGACGACCACCCAGTTGCGAATCAGGCCTCCGACTGTGGTGTTGCCGTCGAGCGTCGATAGGAAAATCAAGTTGTTGCCTGTGAACAGCTCAGCGCCTGCTATGACCACCATCATGAGTCCGACGCTGAAGACCGCACCGCCTATCAATTTGGCAAACCCGACGCCGAGATAAGCCGCCATATCGTGCGTTACCATCGTGGCAAGTTGCGCTCCGAAAGCGATATAGGCACCTGCAAGGAATCCGAGCACAACGAGTTTGCTCAGGCTTGCATTTACTTTTTGGACACAAACGCTTGTTGACAATTGCTCAGCTATGTTTGCAGGGGTTTTGCAGTCGATTTGCATGGCTCTACCCTCGTTTTGTGCTTACGCCCATGACAAAAAGTTGAGTGGAAAAGGGCGGACAGGTCGCCCGCCCCGCTTGGATGCCTACCCAATGGGTTCTATCCGAACAGGAATCACCTTGTATTCCGGTATCTTGGACACAGGGTCGAGATGCTCACCGTCCGCAAGCATGTTCACCGGTATCTCCGCAAAGTGGAAGCTTGAGAAGATGACACCTTCAGGAACTCGTTCGCTCAGCTTGACTTTCGCCTCTATCTCGCCTTTCTCGGAGACGACTTTGACCCAATCGCCGTCTTTGAGCTTCAGCTTGCTCGCATCTGCAGGATTGATTTCGATGAAGCCTTCGGGCATAAGCTCGTTGAGTGCGTAAGTGCGGCGTGTCATCGTGCCCGTGTGATAGTGATAGCGAACTCGACCGGTGGTCAAAATGAACGGGAAGCGCTCGACCTTGCCGTAATCTTCGGGCTGGTGCACAGCATGGAAATGGCCTTTACCGTCAGGCGTGTTGAACCGTTCGGCGTAAAGGAACGGCGTGCCGGGATGCTCCTCGTGATAGCACGGCCACTGGATGCCACCGCGTTCCAGCCGCTTATAGGTGATTCCGCGATATTGCGGCGTAACACGGCGGATCTCCTCAAAGATGTCGGACGGGTGATTGTAAGGTGCCGGGACGCCAAATCTTTCCAGAAGGTCGCGGAGTATCATCCAGTCAGGTTTCGAGAATCCAATGGGTTCCAAGACCTTGCGGATGCGCTGCACTCGACGCTCCGTGTTCGTGAATGTGCCGTCCTTTTCAAACGAACAGGCCGCAGGCAGCACAATGTCCGCATATTGAGCGGTTTCGCTCAGGAAGATGTCCTGCACGACAAGGAATTCGAGCTTTTCGAGCGCCTTGCGGAACTTATTGAGTTCGGCATCGGTAAGCGCTGCATTTTCGCCCATGATGTAGGCCGCTTTGATGTGGCCATCGAGCACAGCTTCGGCCATCTCGGAAACGGCGATTCCGGGCTTCTCAGGCAATTTGCCGACGCCCCATTCCTGTTCAAATTTCAGTCTTGCGGCAGGATCGGTTACAGGCTGATAGCCGGGGAAGACATTGGGCAAAGCCCCGAGATCGCAAGCGCCCTGGACATTGTTCTGACCGCGCAACGGGTCAACGCCTGTGCCGCGCCGACCGACATTGCCCGTCAAAAGTGCAAGGTTGGCAATTGCTTTCACCGCATCCGTGCCATAACGGTGCTGCGTGATGCCCATCGCATAGATGAAGGTAACCTTGTCGGCACTGCCAATCATCCGAGCTGCACGAATAAGCTCCTCCTTATCGACGCCTGTGATGCTCGCAACCCGTTCAGGAGGATACTCCTCGATGGCCTTAACGAACTCCTCGAATCCAGCGGTGCGTTTCTCGACAAATTCTTTGTTCCAAAGACCTTCCTTGTAGATGATGTGCGCAAGGCCGTTGAGAAGCGCTATGTCAGTGCCCGGATGATGCCTCAGCCAGACGATCGAGAACTTCACAAGCTCGATGCGGCGCGGGTCGGCCACGATCAGCCGTGCACCACGACGGTCAACATTCCGCTTGATCCGCCGACCGATGATCGGATGCGTCTCGGTGGTGTTCGAACCTGTTACGAAGTAGAGGTCGGCTTCGTCGAGTTCCTCGATCGAGTTGGTCATGGCGCCGGCGCCGAATGCGGCCTTAAGCCCTGCGACTGTTGACGAATGGCACAACCTTGCGCAGTGGTCAACATTGTTCGTGCCGATAGCGACACGCATAAATTTTTGGAACAGATAGTTTTCCTCGTTAGTGCACCTTGCAGATGCGAGCCCCATGATGGCGTCAGGACCGTATTTCTCTTTGATTTCCAAAAACTTGGCATGAATGATGTCATAGGCTTCATTCCACGAAATCGGCTTGAATCCGTCCTTCGTTTTCAAAAGGGGCGTCGTCAAGCGATCGGGATGGCGCACAAAATCGAACCCGAAACGCCCTTTGACACACAGGTCGCCCTTGTTCACACCCAAATCGGGCGGCGATTCCACCGCAAAGATGTCATCCTTGCTGGCTTTGTAAATTGCGGAACAGCCGACGCCGCAATACGGGCAGATGGTTTCGACCTCACGGACTTCCCATTTCTTGCCGCGCTCGCGGATCTTCTTCTCCTCGATAGCGTTGACCGGGCAGACCGCCATGCATTCGCCGCAGGAGATGCATTCAGGCTTGTAGAAGATTGTCGGGAGCTGCTTCGATATGACGGTCGAAGCGCCGCGTCCCTTGAAAGTCAATGCGCCGACAACAGTTATTTGAGTGCAGGTCTTTACGCAGCGGCCGCACAGGATGCAACGCTGTGGATGGTATTTCAAAATCGGCGATGGGTGCTCGGTTTCCTC
>QNDP01000070.1 GCA_003645975.1 Candidatus Hydrothermota bacterium
GACAGTCCGAACACATTGTCAGGCAGTTTGATGGGGATGTAAGAGCCTATCACGATGAGGATATAGACCACAACGACGGCCGCTATCGAAAGCGTCAGCACATTGCCGCCCTTCTTGTAAACCAGATAGCCAAGTCCAATTGCGACAGGTAACTGCATCCAGACCGGGAAGACCGAAGTCGGATACAGGTTGAAAAGCAAGCCCATGATCATCGCAAAAATTGCGATCACAATCCACAGCTCGAAGAAGATGATCAGAAAGAAAAGCGTTCTGACTCTGGGATTTATCTGCTCTGCCGTGAGTTCTCCGATCGAGCGCCCTTTGCTGCGCATCGACGCCACGAGCGCACCAAAGTCATGGACACCACCGAGAAAAATCGGCCCAAGCGCTATCCACAACATCGCTGGCAGCCAACCCCAGATTATCGCTATGGCAGGACCGACTATTGGTCCCAGACCCGCTATCGATGTGAAATGATGTCCAAAAAGGATCTCTTTTTTCGTCGGCAGATAATCAATGTTGTCTTGAAGTTCATGGGCTGGCGTCCTCGCCTCTGGATCAAGTTTGAAGATCTTCTTGGCTAAAAATTTACCATAAGTGTGATAGGCCAAAAGATAAAGTCCAAAAGTGAGAACGACCAAAACTACCGCGTTCATTTTCGTCCTCCATCGATGATTTTATTTTAATTATCAAGCCATCCACACAAAGGTGCCAAAAAAACTGGCTGATGGTGATTTTATTTCCGACGAACGATTTCATGTGAGGTAAGGTTCTCAACCACTGATATTCGAGGATGCCCCCACCTCAACCCTCCCTCTATGAGAAGGCTTCAACCTTCCCCAGCTACGAATAGAACAGTAACGAAAAGACCTGCCTCAGCATTGAGAGGCAAAAAGTTAGCAGTCAAAGGACGAGCTAACGAGGGTTTCATCTTCTTGACCAACCCCTTAGTCCGTGAGCTTATGGGCTACAGCTATCGTGAGGCCATCCTTGCTGTGAAAAGGGCATTTACGAAGATTCCTATGGAGAGACGGGTCAAGAGTGAAATCTACGAATGCATCAAAGGGCCTCGCAAAGCTGGAGAAGATGAAGCAAAAAGATGGAAATACTTCCAGAGCAAAGGATATTGGAAGCGAAATGGGGAGATGTATTTATGGAGGAGGCTGGAGTCGAGGTTCAAAAATGCGTTTTCGGGACCACATCGGTTTATTTCGTTCGATGATATTGACAAGTGCTCAAATTTTGGAAAGTTTGTCGGCAGGCAAATAGAGGACTTGACCGGGTGAAAGCATAGTTGTGGTCAATTTGTTGACCCTCATGATGTGCACCTGGTTGAGATTGTATTTCCTACTGATTTTTTCCAGAGTATCGCCGTTGCGGACTACATAAGCGACATATCTGACTCCGCCTATCACCAGTTCCTTTGGTGGGGCAGAGGTGGCGGCAGGGGGAGCGGCGGCGACAACCCCGCTGCTGTCTTGGAGCTGAACGCCGCCTTCCACCGCCTCCGATGTAGTCTCAACCGATTCCGATCTCCGAATGTCGTTGCTCAACGATGCAATTCCGCCACTGGCAAGATACGCATGTAGATTTTCGACGAACATTTTGCCCTGTCCCACAGGCAATCTGACAACAGCGCCTGCAAGTCCCCTCGGTTTGACAACACCGCGCTTATATTGAGGATTTAGGTGTTTTATCGTCTCCAGATCGACTCCTGCGAACAGCGCTACGGTATCGAGTGGCAGTTCGTTATACACGATAACCGTATCGAACGCTATCGGATAAGCCTTAATTGAATCAAGGTTGAACCCGTAAATTTCGGGCTGCCGAATTATCCGCAGAATGGCATAGAAGCGTGGGACATATTCCTGCGTCTCTTTTCTCAGGTATTTCCTGATGTGCCAATAAGTTACAAACTGCGTTCCCGGATGGCTGGCCTTGTAATCGAGTATCGCTTTGAGGATAGCCTTCTCACCTGCGTTATACGCCGCTAAGGCAAGCTCCCAGTCGCCAAATTCTTCGTAAAGATCTTTGAGGTATTTGGCAGCAGCTTGACTCGACTTAACCGGATCCCTTCGCTCGTCAATCCATTTATCGACGATGAGTCCATATCGTTCCGCCGTCTGCTCGATAAATTGCCAGATCCCAACCGCTGCTTTGGGCGACCTCGCCGAATGGTTGTATCCGCTTTCAATAACGGGAAGGAAAAGCAGTTCCTTCGGAAGTCCTTCGGCCTCAAGAGCTGGCACTATGACCGGCGCAAAATACACGGCATTAGCGACTCCGTGATAGAGTGTCTTCGGGGACTTCCTGTAATATTCGACAAAGCTATCTATCGCAGGTTCAGGTTTGTCTATCGGCAGCCTGAACGACCATGGGGAAATACCGAACTTCCTGAGTCCTTCCCAGACCGAAACAGGCTGCGATCCCTGCGGGACATAGTGGCCTATGCCTCTGAAATTCAATCCTTCCAATTGATAGACATATCTGACTATGTCGAATTGGAGTGTGTCCACTTTTCCTAACGGCACGTCCTCGTCCTCACCAAGCTCCTTCACGGACAGCGAAAATTTATCCCCTTCTGAGTGAAAATTATCGACATTTGTTGAACTTGGAACATGCGCACATGAAGTAATCAAGACTAAAGACGCAACTGTTATAATATGCACTTTTTTCATAAAACTTCCTCCTGCTTTCAAAGTTTATAGCCGATTTTTCGCAGGAATTGCTTTCGTTTGGCCACATCCTCATCGCCTTCGATGCCAAGCGGTGGTTGTCCATCGATCACGCCCATGACACCTCTACCCTGCTCGGTCTCAGCGACTATTACTTCGATCGGGTTGGCAGAAGCGGCGAATATGGTAACGACTTCCTGAACCGATTTTATTGTGTTCAAGACATTTATGGGATATGCGTTCCGAAGTAGGATTATGAAGAAATGGCCTGCACCGACTTTCAAAGCATTCTTCTTGGCCAATTCGATGAGCTCGTCGTCGGTGCCCGTGAACCGAACCAATCTCGGTCCCGAAGATTCGCAGAATGCCATTCCAAATTTTATCCCGGGGACAGATGTTACCAACGCCTCATGGATGTCCTCGACAGTCTTAATGAAATGCGACTGTCCAATAATTGCGTTAATTTCATCGGGTTTTTCTATTTTGACCACCTCGAATTTGATCTCCATTTTGCTTCCTCCTGTTTTTCATAGGAGCCTATCATAAAAATACCCCCACATCCTTTTCGCGATGTGGGGATCTCTTAGGTCAAATAATGACCAATTTTGTTGAGTAATTACTTTCCAGATTAACCCAAAAGCCTCTGAGTCTTTCAAAATTAAATTTAAGCTTTTCATTTTCTCAGTTTGAAACGAAAGCAACAAAGGAATACCAAAAACGCCATAGAAGATAACGGAATCAGCCTAAATTTCAAGGGGGCAGAATTTGTTTCAATTATTCCTATGAGGGATGTCCTGCTGTTCCAAGGAAATCTGTGCCCTTGCCGTGACGAGTTCGCTGAGAATATGAAGCCGAAGGAACACATTGACTTCATTACTCTGATTGAGACGGCGTCTCTATGGAATTTTATACGAGTTTAAGGCCTTAGTTTTCAATGTGATTCATAAAAAACTTGCGAAAGTTGAACTATAATTTAACGGCCATATAATTGTTCGGCTCTCCTGAGCCGCCTCCCTTCAAATAAGGTTTTGGCGATGAAGTTTTTCCATCGAAAATCAACAAGACCTAAAAATTTTCACGAGGACGACCATTCCTCAAACAAGGAAATTCATGATTCCAACAAGGAGGTTCTTTATGCTTAGGTATATAGGCATCATGGTGTCCGCCATCATCGCTCTGCCTTTGAGCGGTGAGTGGCTCTCATTCGGCAGCACAACTCCAGCGGAACCAGAGGTGGAAGTGCTCTCCAGCTCAGCCTACCAACTGACAGTCGAATTCAAGGTTCCCGGTGTCTATTACTCGACCGTGAAAACCGAAGAGGGCGAATTCGTTAGGCTGACGCTCGGCGATTACGGTTACACAACCGAACTCGGCAAACCCGAGATCCCGGTCATCAGAGAGTTCATCGAAGTGCCCGAAGGTGCGACGGTTGAAGCGAAATTGATCGATGCTGTTTCCGGGCATGTCTATCTGACCGAATGGATTATGCCCGTCCAACCGTCGCGTCCGAAGACGGGTGAACCGGTCGAATTCGTAATCGATAGAGCTGCGTATTCGACCAGCGAGTTCTATCCACAAATTGGCGTTAGGGTTATCGATGCCGGCGTCGTCCGTGAACACAATCTGATGGCTCTGGAGATCTATCCGATAAGCTACAACCCGAAGACAGGCGAGCTGCGATATGTGGCGAACGGAAGGGTAGAAGTCGAATTCAAAGGAGGAAATGTCGGAGGCACAAAGAGCGAAATCGTTCGCCATTACGCATTGCCGTTCGAGCACAAATTGGCCAAACTCGTCCTCAACTATGGAGTTTTCGAGGAGAAACCCGCCCTTGAACTCCCGCTCGGATACCTCATCATCGCGCCCGACGATTGGGTCTCCACACTCCAACCGCTGATCGAATGGAAAAAACTTCAGGGCTACAAGGTTCAAGTTGCGACACTGTCCCAAACCGGATCATCGACACAATCCATAAAAGACTACATCCAAGCACTTTACAACAATCCCGATTTCAATCTCGTCTTCGTGCTGCTCGTGGGCGATGTCGAGCAGATCCCGAATTGGACCGGACAGGCATCCGGAAATCCAGCGACAGACCTGTATTACACGACGATGGACGACAACGATTACTTCCCAGACTTATACATCGGTAGGCTGAGCACACAGGATGTCACGCAGCTCTCGACGATAGTCAACAAAATTGTTCGTTATGAATCGGTTGACGGTTGGGTCAACGGAACAAATTGGGCTGGAATAGCCTATTTCATGGCGTCTGACGACGCAAGCCACCATCAAGTTGCCGAAGGAACCCATCAATACTGCATGAGGATAGTCGAAAGGCACAGCATGGAGACGGATTCGATGTGGGAATACTACCATTCTGGAACACCGCCTGTCCAAGCTATCAACGAAGGCCGTTCGATGTCCATCTACTCAGGACATGGCTCGACGAGTGGTTGGGCTGGCCCTTCGATGTCTATCTCGGACGTCTATAACCTCACGAATGTCGATATGTTGACCCATGTGGAAAGCTATGCATGTCTGACGGGACAATACACTCAAAGCGAATGCTTTATGGAGGCTTGGCTGCGTGCACCGGACGGCGCAATAACCGCTATGGGTTCGTCCGTTACCTCGTATTGGGACGAAGACGACATCCTTCAGAGAAGGATTTTTGACGAATGGTTCGACTCGACCTACTACTGGGTGATGGGTAACATTAACGAAGGCAAGTATGAACTGTGGTTGCATTATGGCGGTAGTGGCAACTCCAGGCGTTACTATGAGATGTATAACCTTTTTGGCGACCCATCGACCGACATCTTTACGCTTCCGCCTGTCGAGCCTCTCGTGAACCTTCCGGGCGCAATTCCGGTCGCTCCGTCGCAGGTGCCTGTCTATGTCGAGCGCGAAGGTGTGCCTGTGCAATATGCATTAGTTACTTTCACCCAAGGGGATAGCATAATCGGACAGGGCTATACAGACGAAACCGGAAACGCACTTGTTGCGGTCACTCCGGTCACGGGCGGAAATGTAGGTGTCTCGATAATCGGGCATAACCTTGTTCCTTACATAGACACCATCGTTGCGATTTCCGAAGGGGCTTATGTCGCATTGTTGGACTATGAGCTTGACGATTCCGCTGGAAACAACAATGGTAACTTTGACGCCGGTGAAACCGTCAATCTCAATGTTTTGGCCAAGAATTACGGAAACACGGATGCCAATGGCGTTTACGGCATTTTGCTCACAGAAGACCCGTTCATCCAGATTGTGGAAGATAGCGTGTGGTTTGGCTTTATCGGGGCTGACGATTCGATTTGGGGCGCTTCGCCGTTCGCCCTGACCGCTCTGCCGACAACACCGGACAATCACAATGCCATGATGAACATCGAGTTTCATGATGCCAACGATTCCGTCTGGGTATCCCATTTTAGCTTGAGGATTTATGCTCCAAATGTGGTCTATGTAATGCATACCATCGTCGATACACTCAACGGAAATGGCAATGGCGTGGCTGAGCCCGGCGAGACGATCGAATTGTTCGTTACGCTTCAAAACGACGGCCACAATTCCGTGAGCGGTGTAACTGCAGCGATCAGCACACAAGCCACCTACCTCAACATCTTGGTCGATACAGCATCCTATGGCGACATACCTGCGGGCGGTAGCGCCACTTCGATGTCGGCCTATGTTATACAGATTGACGAAGATGCACCTGCACCGGTATTCCCTGAAATCGAGCTGTCGATCGACGGTGTGGGCGGTTTCCATTACACCGACACTTTCCCGTTGATCGTCGGCCGAACCGGAATGTTCTGCACAGTTGAGGGTGACACCGCTGGTTGGACTCATGGCGGAAATAACGATTTGTGGCATGTCTCAACCCGTTCTTATCACTCTGCAAGCCACTCCTTCTATTCCGGCGACGAGAACACTGGCGAATATACGAACAACATGGACGCATGGTTGATGACCCCGATCGTGGTTCTCGGTCCGAATGCCCAGCTCCAATTCTGGCACAGATACGATTTGGAGAACAACTGGGATCATGGCTATGTTGAAATTTCGGTAGATGGCGGCAACAGTTGGATTCAGCTCTTAGACATCACAGGGGAACAGACCGAGTGGACTCGTGAAACGATCGACCTGTCC
>QNDP01000071.1 GCA_003645975.1 Candidatus Hydrothermota bacterium
CTCGGCGCCCCACGCGCCCGACACGCCGCCCAAGACGCCGCAGGTAAAACGACCTCGAATCCTCCGAATCGCGATGGCGGGCCTTGTGCCCGCCTTTCTTTTTTGGACAAAAGAGAAAGGGGCGGCGGAGAGCCGCTCTCCAAACCGCCCCAACACCTTTCCAAATTTAAGCTTCACTTATCTTTGTTTTTGAATTTTTTGAAATTCTGGCCAGAACCTGCTTCGCCTTTTTGTGTGATCTCTTGGAGATAAATGACTACGTCGGTGAGCTGATCTCCCGGATTTATCACAAGCATGTCATCCCACTGGCCGTTGTTGTTGGCATCATACCATCCTAAGCCATCCCCAACGCTACCCTGACCGTTTCCATCGACATCATCCCAAGCCTCGATGTAGGCTTCAATCGGATGATCCAGCGTAAATGTGATGGTGAACTGGCCCGTGGTGGGGTCAACCTGAGTAGGTTGATAGATGTAAATGTATTGGGTGTGTGAAGTGTCCAAAAATGCAATGCAATTGTTGCTCAAATTATGGCCAGGCCAGATAACTGTTCCGCTGATGGTAACTTGATTTCCACCGCCCTGCGGTGTCAGCGTTACATTGATGTTGTAAGTTTGGCCAGCCTGAACGGTCAAAGTCGTATCCCATGGGATATAACCTTCGAGTCTCAAGCCGATGGTGTGCTGACCTTCGGGCACATTTTCCAGAGTTGCAGGAGTGGTCGCACCTGTATTCTGTCCGTCATACCAAATAGTTGCACCCTGCGGATTGGAGTTGATGTGGATCGTAGCTCCACCTCCGCCACCGACATGGTCAAGGAACTGGCGGAGGAAACCGATCCAGTTGGTTGCACGGAATCTCAGTCTCGCATAGTTGGCAGAATCGTATTGGGCCTCCTCATAGGGGAAGTGGATGGTCATGCCCCCGCGCGTGAGTCCCGGCACATTGGTCATCGTTATGACAACTGCATCGTTTATGGCGTCTATCAACTGGTCAGCAGCATCGCGAATAACCGGAATTTGGCCGAGATTTGGCTCCAATTTCACATTTTTGACATATTCTCTGAGGTCAACGAAGGCAGGGTCATCATATTGTGTGTAATGTGTTTGTCCCCAAGCATGGATGATCTCGTCCCAGTGGTCGCCGCCGCTGTCGAGCAGCCTGTTGGCGAATGTTGAAAGTTTCGATGCAAGTGCATCCATCTTGCTCAGATCGATTGCCGCCATGTGCACATACTTTTGTTGATGCTGGCCAGAGTTGTAAACCGCTTCGACGATGCGGCTTGCAAGGTCTCTTGCACTCATGTTCGGTGTATCGACAAGCGCTCCAAGCCATTCCTGAGCGCCCAAAACGCTCAACATCGGCATAGTGAATTCGGACGCAACGACATAGTCGGCAACATCCTTAAGCTCATAAGCCACCTCGACCTGACCCATAAGGCAGGCATGGAACAGGATGATGTCAAAGTGGACATTTGCTTCCTCAATAGCTTGTCGAAGCTCAGGCATCGACATCAAATCGCCGGCTCCGTTCTGCTCATCGACGCAGCAACCGCGCCATCCACCACCATGGTCATCGATCAGAAGCAGATAGTGGTCGGCAGGGTAGTGCTGAACAGCGTATTGGATGAACTCGGTCAAAGTGGCCGGGTCGGACATATCCTTTGAACCCAAATTCCTTAACACAGGGGAACTTAACGAATCGGGCAGTTCGTTTTCAAAATGTTCGATGTGGTAATATTTGACCACGCCGCCGGTTTTCAGGGAGCCGAGAGCAATGATAATTTGCACATTATTTGTGCTCCCGACCGCCTCCATATCCTGCGCATCCGCAATCACATAGGATGTGTTGTTCTGACTTATATCGAGGTTGTTGTTACCATCGAGATAACCGATGATAGTCCACCGGGCTCTGCCTGTCGGACCTCCACCTTCACCGCCCTCCTCTTCCTTTTGGCATGCAACAAAGACCACAGAGGCTACGACTAGCGGAACGATGAGATACTTTAATGCCTTCATGTTTTTAACCTCCTTGTTTTTTCAAGTGTTCGGGCACAGTTGATCCACATGAGCGCCTGTCCCATGCCCGACGCAGAATTAGCCAACCAAACGCCTCCTCAATTTTAAAAACGCTCATGGGTAAATCTTTTCAAGCAGTCTTGGGAACGGGATCGTCTCACGGATGTGGTGAATGCCGGCTATCCATCTAATTGTCCGTTCAAGACCTATGCCGAAGCCAGAATGAGGAACCGAGCCATATTTCCGCAGATCAAGATACCACTCATAGTCCTCGATGGGCATGTTCTCTTCCTTCATGCGTTCCAGAAGCCTATCGTAGTCGTCCTCACGCTCACTTCCGCCGATAATTTCGCCGTAACCTTCAGGTGCAAGGACATCAACACAAAGCGCCAATTCTGGGTTCTCTGGGTCTCGTTTCATGTAAAAGGCCTTGACCTTAGCTGGATAGCGATGCACCATGACAGGTTTATCAAATTGCTGTGCCAGAACAGTTTCTTCGTCTCCACCGAAATCCTCGCCCCATTCCATCTTAAGTCCAGCTTTGTTAACACGCTCAACTGCCTCAGTGTAAGTTATTCGTGGAAATGGTTTTTTGATGTTTTCAAGTTTCGAGATGTCCCTTTCAAGAATCTCAAGTTCGTTTCGACGGTTTTCGAGCACACGCTCAACGATGTAAACGAGCAGGTCTTCTGCGAGTTCCATGATGTCATCGAGTGTCGCCCAAGCGACTTCCGGTTCTGCCTGCCAGAATTCCATCAAGTGCCTGCGCGTTTTAGACTTCTCAGCACGGAACGATGGACCAAAACAATAGACTTTGCCGAAAGCCATAGCTGCGGCTTCCATGTAGAGCTGACCGGATTGTGAGAGGTAGGCTGGCTCGCCGAAATAATCGGTTTCAAAGAGCGTAGTCGTGCCCTCACAGGCTGACGGCGTGAGAATCGGGGCATCAACCCGCAAAAATCCGTGAGAGTCAAAGAAGTCGATGATGGCGCGCTCGACCTCAGCGCGTATCCTCATGAGTGCCCACTGTTTACGAGATCTAAGCCAAAGGTGGCGGCGCGGAAGTAGGAAGCCGACTCCGTGTTCCTTTTTCGTTATCGGGTAATCTATGGCTTTGTGGATCAACTTGATGTCCTTAACGGTGAGCTCGAAGCCGCCCGGCGCACGCTTGTCCTCACGCACATTTCCGCGCACGATAATCGAGGATTCCTGCGACAACTCGTCATAAAGGTCAAAAACCTCATCGGACACTTCGTTTTTCAGCACAACAGCTTGGATGAACCCAGTGCCATCACGCACAATCAGGAAATGGATTTTGCCGCTGGAGCGCTTGTTGAACAGCCAGCCCCTGATTTCCACATCTTCCCCAACATGTTTCGCTATTTCTTCGATATAAACCCACTTCATGATGCCGATATTTTACTTTAGCCCTTCACCTTTGGGCAACTTGTTGAACCTGCTCATCAAAAATCTATGCAAAATCCTGACTTTGACAGTGGCGATGTCTTTCCCCTGATACATCCATGATACTCCTCATCTTAGCCACTATGTCGGTTAAACGAGTGGAGCAAACATTCAAAATATCTCTTGCTATTTCTGTCGGTTGTTTGACGCTGGACTTGCCATCAATCAAGGGCTTTCTTAGGAAGAATTCTTCATCCAAGTGTCTTCCTGTGTCCTAACCCATGCCCGATCCGTAGGTGAAGGGGTAGTTTTTCCACTGTGTATAAGTAAGTTAGGATTTCATAGTAGCAATCAAACGATGATGTCGGGTAAGTCTCTTTCTTTGACAAATTTATCTGAGTTCCTTTCTCTTGTATTTCGTCCAAAGTTCCTTAATTTCATGGAACTTAGTCCACCTATATCGAGGTTTTTTCGTAAGCCTTTCGACCTCCTTGATGCTCTCCTCTACCATCGTGTCCAGCACTGGAGCTCGTTCCCACACATGGGCATTCACCATTTCGGACCACACATACAACACCATTGAATGATAAGTCATAAGGAACAACTCATCTTTGAACGGCACTGCGTTGGGGTGTGATCTTCTGTAACGGTAGATATTTGCGAGCGTCGCAAGTGCGGGTTTAAGGGGAGAAACATCACCTGACATGTTGGCAATTTTTACGAGAGCCGTGGCCTTTAAAAGCCACAGATAGGGGAGCATCTCACAATCCTTGTCCATTTTATATATCTTTTTGATTCGCATAGTGAACTCGTCTTCAAAGAAGTCCCGAAATTCCAAAGGGTCTTCGTCAATTTCAACGAATGCGGTCACAAATAATTTAATCCCCTCACAAAGAGGTGTCGTGCAAGATGTATTGGAAGCCCATCTCAATGCCTTCTCAAGCAGATGGGGTTGTAATGTATCTGATTGCAAAAAAGATACAGTCCACTCCAATGCCATCATGAGCGATTCTGGAAGCAATGATTCCTCAATGAGAATTATGGAAAACGGAGCTAAACAATTCCAATCCTGTTGGGTAATTGGCTTATACATAGACCAAGGTAAACTCGCCCTCGCAAGCGTCCCACTTTCCTCATAGGAAGCCAATTGTGATTGTGCAACTAACGAAGTTAAAACCATCGTTATGACGAAAAAAATAAAAATCACTTTCTCCCACTCTAACCATCGACTCATGCCTTACCGACCTCCTTTTGATTTGTTTTGTCGAATTCGGACACGCCCATTCGATGATTTCTTGCACTTGCAAAGGATAAGTCTAAAGCTCGAAATTCAAAGTTATTTTACGGATTTTTCACTCGTGGTTTCAACAACTTCGGGAGTTTAAAGCCGCCAAACAAGCAACGGTGGACATCTATTCCTAAATCTGAGACACTTCATGTCGAATCCTCACTGAACTCCCTTTTTAGCTTTTGTTGCCCTGTCCCTACTAAACGATAAATGCTATTGAAAGCGCAGCGACGAGCAAAGCAATGATACCGTAAATCACAAGCCCGGACGACACAGCAATCATCCCGACAATCATCGGCAGAACCGAAATGGTTCCGATGAACACCATCGAAAGCGTGAAATCGCGTTTGAGCGCATATTCCCAGACAGCGAATAGGACGAAAAGAACGATCAGGTTGACCACCAGAACACCAAGCGCTTCGGTAAGGGTTATCGTCGAACTCGCCTTCACGATGGCCAGAAGCAGCAATATTCCTATGATCTTCAGCCACTTCTTCGGATCTTCGTTCTTCAACAGGCCGCCGAACAGCACAAAGATCGACCCGAATTTAAGCAAATCGCCTGTAAGCCAACGATTTATTGCGGAATTAAATGGCAGTCTCTCCCAAATGGGCGTTACGCTGAGCGAACTCACGGCTGTAACGGCCAGTCCGAGTTTGAACCTTAGCCATTCGAGCAGTGAAACAACGCCTATGAACAGCACGCCAAGCCCGAATGCGACGGCTGCATCGATGAGTTTTATCCGATGACGCCTGTAAGCCGCAAGCCAAGCCAGCACAAACGCAGTGGCAATAAGTATCACACGCGTTGGTATGGTGCCTGAGATGTAAGTCGTTATGAAGTTCGTGTAAGGCATTGCGGTGTAGTAGAATTGTGCTATCACGCCGGGTAGCACTGAATAAACCGGCAATATAGCGCCGAAGATGAGTCCGACGAGCAAGTATTTAGCGCCAACCTTGTAGTCTAACTGATTGCGCAGGAAGCCCTTAACGATGAAGAACACGACAATCATCGCCCAAACAAGCATCAAGATCGTGCGCAGGATGTATCTGATTGAGTCCCAAGCTGTTTTCTTGTAAAACTCACGAGTCCATTTCTCCGGAACTTTGAGGTAGATGTCGGGGCCTTGAGGTTCATCGCCTTGCACGGAAACATCGAGCCGCACTTTCGCTTCACCGACAAACGGCTTGCTGCTTTCCCATCCGAGCTCGTGGTCAGTGCGATGTTCGCGCTTCTCGCTCTCCGACTTGTAAAGCTGATACCCGCTCAAATTGAACCCATGCTCCTCAAGATACTGCGCCGCTATAACTTTTGCGGAATCGAGTGGCAGATCAGCGCCAGCAGCCGTCTCCGGCAGCGTGTGCTCGAACTGATAAATCCATGCTTTGTTAGAACCATCGCTCGATTCGGCGATCCTGACAGTGAACTCTTCGGTTTCCAAAGGCTTAAACCATCTAACAGTCCATGCACCGCTCGGCCGATATGTCCTAAAGAAGCTGTCCACAACGGCGAATCCGCCGTGAACCCGCATGTAAACCTCTTGGGTGTCCCATCTCTCGACATTGAAAACTGCGATGCCGTGATAGTCCTTTAGGTCATAACCCTTTGATTTCAGGAAATCTTCGGAGATTTTGACGGCGTCTTTCGGTCTCAGCTTCACTTTCAGGTCATGGCCAAGTCGATATGGTTTGAACAGTGCAACCAGCAACACGCCGACGACCAACGCTCCGACCCCGATGATTCCCCATTTCGGAATTCTCGAAAATTCAGGTCTTTCAACTGCAACTGTTTCGACCTCCTCTTCGACGGATGGCGGCAGGTTGGCCTCGTTCGTAAGCGATTCGGAAGGCTCAAATTCGCCGCGTTTGAGATACCTGACCAGCGAGATGACGAACGGGATGGCGAAGATTCCGACTCCTATGACTGCCGCAATCTTGAGGTATAAGCTCTTGCCGATGAACAGGTAATATGCGAAGAAGAACGCATCGACAGCGTAATGTAACACAATCGGCGACACGATGCCCATCCTGAGCATGAGGA
>QNDP01000072.1 GCA_003645975.1 Candidatus Hydrothermota bacterium
ACGCAATAACAGTATCGAAGGAATCGATGCCTTTATCGGAGGTGGATACTTAAACACTATCCCTGCATCCGGATACGCAGCATTCATAGGTGGAGGCCATCATAACAAAGCAGATAGCAACGACGCTGTGGTGGTTGGCGGTTACAGCAACGTTGCTCTCGCCAAATTTTCAGTTGTGGTTGGTGGCGGCCAGGATACGGCATCCGGAAGATACTCTTTCGTGGCCAATGGCTATGGTTGTAATGCTTCGGGCGATTACTCCTTTGCCTTTGGATGGAAAGCAAAAACCAACAATTACGATAGCACTGCCGTCTTCTTCTGGGGTTCAAATAAGGGGCATTTCTTCATCGGAAACAACGCAATCTCAACTAACTACCGCCTCTATGTCAACGGCTCCATCTATTCGTCAAAAGGCACCTATGTCGAAGCGCCTTCTGGTAAGACTTCGACCATCTCAGCGCCTGTCAGGAAGATAGAGCAACTTCATGGGATTACCTACACCAGAGACGGCCAGACCAGAACGGGCATCCCTGCGGATGAGCTTGAAAAAGTTCTGCCTTCCGCCGTCCAGCGTGCGCCCGACGGCCACATCGAAGGCGTCGATTACGAACAGCTTGTACCTGTCCTGCTTGAGGTGATCAAACAGCAGCAGGCCAAGATCGAGGAACTCGAAAGAAGGGTAGCCCAACTCGAAAGACAGAGGGGCAGATGATGAAAAAAGTCGCCTTTTTAGCCCTCCTCTTGATCCCCATAAGCTTGCTGTCTCAGACAAGTTACCGAATTCTAAGCGGCACAACTTCACAGGGCGGCGGATTCTCCTCGTCCTCTCAGTATCGACTGATAGGCATTACTGGCGTAACCGCTGTCGGAAACAGCTATAATTCTGGCTACAAGCTCCACAGCGGTATGCCTTATCAAGCCATCCTGTTCGGCATTCAGGAGAACCCATTTCCTGAGCGGCCCTTGAGCTTCCGATTCTTTCCACCCTACCCCAACCCGATGCACGAGAGGGTTGCCATCGCCTTTGTGCTTCCGCAAAGGAGCGATGTCGAACTCGATGTCTATGACATAAGCGGCAGAAGGGTATGGACTTGCAGAAAACCGTTTCCTTCAGGGCGTCATGTGATAAAATGGCGTGGGATCGACAATTACGGTCGCAAGCTCGCCAATGGACTCTACATCCTCAGATTCAAGACAGCCGACCATCTGGTAACACACAAGTTGCTCATACTCAGATAAAAGAGTGCGGGCAGGGTCTTCCCCTGCCCGTTTTTCCAATTTTTGCTTGTGCTCGTGAAATTTATTCTCCCAAAATGTTCCGCAAATCGAGGATGGTTGCCTGATCGGACACTATCACCTTTACATTGTGTGCCAACTTATCGACATACAGGAATTTGATGTATTCTGGATTGCGTTTGAGCTGCTCTGAGACGATCTGGATCGCCCTTGCCTTTCCCTGAGCCTCGATTTCCTTGCGTTTTGCCTCAAGTTGCTCTTTTTCAAGGACATATTTCATCCGTTCGGCCTCCTGTTGCGCTATCTGCTTCTCCTCAATTGCCTTGCCGAATTCGGGCGTGAAATGCACATCGCGCAAAACGATGTCCTCAATGATGAAACCGTCCTTTTCAAGCAGGCTGCGCACCCTTTTAAGTATCTCACTCTGAATCTCTTTCCTCTTTTCGGAATAGACATCCATGATCGGGTATTCCGATATAACGAGCCTGACGATGCCGCGGATGGCCGGCCTTATAACCTTCTCGTCAAAATCAGGACCGATTCTGCGATGCACATCCACAAGTTTGTCTGGATTTATTCGATACCAACATGTCAGATCTATCCCGACTTGTAATCCCTCCTTAGTTGGAGACCACAGGCTGTCGTCGATGTTCGGCTTTTTACCCTCCCCCTTCCGCGCCGTCATCGTGTATTCAAGCCTCCGCATATCGTAGATGTAAGTTTTGTAAATTATTGGAGGAACGAGTGTTATACCCTCTCCAGCTACCGAGAACCGCTTCGTCAAGATGTTGAATTTGACCATTGCATGTCCGACGGGCACCGTGCGAATGCTCACAGCGATGAAAAGCAGCACAAGCACAATTATGACCACAAGGATCGAGGTCTTCCCAGAAAGTCCACCCCCTATCTTCAACGGCTTGCCGTTCCTTATTATCTCGACCTTCCCTTTCTTACCTTTTCTGATGATTTCGAGCAGGATCGCCACCACAAAATAAAGCACGATTATCAAAAGAATGAGGTAAAGCAAAGGCATGAGAAATCACCTCCTGTTTCAAATTTAGCCTTCTGTGCGTTCCGTCGCCTGTCAACCAATTTTTCATTCAGATCAGCAACACCACTCAAAATTCAAACTTTCGGACAGTTGTGCGCCGATGGAGGATACGGCCAACCCCAGTTGTAAATGAAACTCTTTGCCGAAAAATCCCAACATCCCAATTTGGACTAAAAATCCACAATCTCTTTGGAATATTTCACACTATTTTAATTTTGAGGAGAGAAACAAGGCAAGTATCGCTGAGAGCAAGGCTAATTTGAACAAAGGGATGTATCCAAAATTTCCTGCGAACCAGCCTGCCAATGTCGGCAACAACATCCAAGGTGCTATGTAGGTGTTAAAAACGCCGATGTATTTCGGTCGAACATGCTCAGGAGCGATGTCCAGCATATAGCTCAGCGACCCCACGATGATCCCGTTAAGTGCAGCAGCCCCTGAGAAAAAGATAAGTCCGAGCAACGCAAGTTTCATGGAATCAGGAACTTCCGAAAGGAACAGTGCTAAGAAAGGCATGGGGGCAGCGAAGAAAGCCGAGGTTATCAGAATGTATCTGTTTCCAAATTTGTTGCCGATGTAGCTCCAGAGTGCATTAGGCAAAATCCTGCCGATTATCTGAACTGCGGCGAGTATCCCAGCAAAACTCTCAGCAATTCCAAGCTCTTTCCTTGCGTAAACTATGTAAAGTGGCAATGCCGATGACCATATCGCTATCATCACTCTGAACAAGTAAAGATTTCTGAAAGCCGAATCATTGCGCATCAGGGATATTCCACCAGTCAGAATCTCTCTGAAATTCTCCTTTTTGTCGGGCATGGGTGAGGTCGGCTCCACCGCAAGGGCAAACATAGCGGCGCTCAAGGCAATAAATGTTGTCGATAGTCCAAACAAAAGCGAATAATTTGTCGGAAAGTTTATGTGCTGAATGATCCACTTGGCGGCATAACCTGCTCCGATCGAGAGGATTCCGCCGAGCGCCCACCTCATGCTGAAAAAGGTCGCCCTCAGCATCGGGTCAACGGTTCTGGCAATGATGTCCATGAAGGCCACACTCCCAAAACCACTTAAAGCAGAATATGTGGCCACAAGGGCTACTACAGAGCACAACAGGGTTACATGGCTGACCTTGTTGGCCAGCGCTACCAAGATCGTCATCGAGGACAGTGTGAACACACGGGCTATCGATGCCCGTATATAGACCGGCTTTTTGAAGGGCATGTCTTGCAGATAGTAAGCCGAGACCGCCTGCGGGAAGAACCATCCGACTTTGTAAAGGGAGGCGATCAATCCGACGAAGGTAGCCGACCCTGTCAACCTCTGAATCAAAACGGGGAGAATTGTGTTGACATCGATGAAAGTTGTGCCAATACGAAAAAATATCCCATTAAGAACGCCCAGAATGTAATTCCGTTTTATGTGCATAATTTTGTTTTATTTCAGTCCGACTTCGACCACCCGTGCTTTTATAGAACCAATCGGCAATTTCGTCTCGATGCAGACTGGTAGAAGGGTGTGATCCGTGTTCAGCCAAAGTTTCATCTCGCCTTTGAAAAAGCCTGCATCTCCAAAGTTGGGTTTCACAAGGATCGCATCGAATTTGCCTAAAGGCGTTTTTATGCGTTTGGAATCCTCAACAGTTATGGTAACCTTTGATGTCTTTCCATCGACATGGATGTTCACCGATTGCATATGGATGTTAGCGATTCCTTTGTCCCTCACCAAGTAGACCACACTTAGCGGGTCTAAGACATTACCAGGGATCTCAAATTTGCGTCCATCGGAATAAACTGCGAGGCCGCTGTCAGGATAGTAGTCTATGATTAGGTCTTTCCGATACTTACCTTCCCTGATATGTTTCTCGTAGCGGAGAGAAGCGTGGAAATCCCTTGTAACATAGGCATGGATCTCGTCGTCAACCTTAAAGAAGTGTCCGAAGTGCTTGGTCGATTTAAGCTTAAGTGTGATGTGATAGACAGGGACATCTCTGAAGGTGTCCGCTTTTATCGAAAGATACAGCTTGCCGGCCTTCAGAATTCCATAACGGACATCGAACACCAAAGACTCTTTGGGTGGAATTATCGAAGTCATAACGGACATTACCAAAAGAATGTGTCCAAACATAGTGAATTTATTTTATTGCCATAAAATTCCAAAAGATAGGGCTGTTAGAGATTTTGTTTGTGGTGAAGACCGTGTGGAAATTTGTCTTTTCCTGGTCAGGATACTCAACCGCTAATATTCGAGGGATCACCTCCACCTCGGTCCTTCCCAAAAGAGGAGGAATTTTCGATAAGAATATGCGGTGTTGCTGCTGTTAAGTGGTAAAAGGCTTGAAATATCGGAAAAGTTTTTGCTTTTAAGACAGCACAAAGGCCTAACTGCCACAAAACGATCGCTTATGACTTTGACCTAAAGGCAGGGGCGATATAGCAAATTGACTGGTAATCAGAAGATTTCATCATCTTTTTATAGACCGAACACTGTGCACAGGTGCTCGTTGTTCGTCGTCCTCCATATTCACCGATGTTTGGTATAATTTCCTGTCGCCAATGGGATAACAACTTCTTTCCACTTCTTGAGATTGAAAAGAATTTGTTTTATTTTAGCCTGCGCCATGCGGAATTTAGATTCAATTTACAACAAAATCTTGTTCTCAATTGGGTTGGTGGCCGTTTTAACTGCTGTTCATTACATAGTTCTCTCATTTGTGTTGCACAGGATCAAGGACATACACACCCGTTATAAGGTTCGCAAAATTTCCGGATACGCTGTCTCCCTTATCGCCATAATCCTGCTCGGAGCCATTTGGATCAGGGACATAGGTTCTCTATCGACCTTCCTCGGCCTTCTTTCCGCAGGGCTTGCGATAGCTCTCAGAAATCCACTCGAAGACCTCGCCGCTTGGTTCTTTATCGTTCTCAGAAAACCCTTTGAGGTCGGCGACCGGATCCAGATAGGCAACATAATGGGCGATGTTATTGACATCCGCTCTTTCCAGTTCACTTTGCTCGAGATAGGGAATTGGGTTGAGGCCGAACAGAGCACCGGCAGGATCGTTCACATTCCGAACAAACGGGTTTTCAACGAGATGATAGCCAACTACACCGAAGGCTTTAAATACATCTGGAACGAGATTCCAGTCGTTATAACCTTTGAAAGCAACTGGCGCAAAGCCAAAGAGATACTCCTTGAAATTGCACAGAGACACGCCGAGCAGTTCACAGAGGAAGCGGAAAAAGAGATAAAAAAGGCGGCTAAAAAATTCTTCATTTTTTACACTTATCTCACACCGACGGTCTATACAAAGGTGATCGACTACGGCATCAAGTTGACCATCAGATACTTATGCCACCCCAGGAAAAGGAGAAACAGCGAACAGGCTATATGGGAGGAGATCTTGGACACCTTTGCTAAGTGTCCGGACATAGATCTGGCATATCCCACCTACCGTTATTTTAACAACTTACTTGAAGGGAAGATAAAACCAAAGGAACGACAATAAATTGAACTTAGGTTATTTGACAAAAAGGAGGGCTGGCAATGAACGCATTGAAAAATAGAGGTTTCACTCTTGTCGAATTGTTGATCGTCGTGGCAGTTATCGCTGTGTTGTCCAGCATAGGCATCGCATACTATCGTTATTACTCGTTGAAAGCAAAGGTTTCAGAGGCAAAAGTCAACATCGAGTCGATCAGGACATGTGAAATCACTTACGCATCCGAGACAAGTAACTATTTGACCACCAGAAGGATGCCACCATTAGCCCCCACACCACATCCTGTTCAATGGGTCGATACAGACGGCCTTTTCACTGCTATCGGCTTTAAGCCGGCCGGCGCCGTCTATTTCCGTTACAAAGTCGCTAAAATCACCTCACATCCCATAGACCTCCTGAAGAGGTATCGTTTCGGAAAGAGGGACACGATACCGGAGACAGCCGATGAGGACATCGTGATTATCGCAGCCGGTGACCTTGACGGCGATGCGCTTGAACGGCAAGGGTCAGCCAAGTTTGAAAAATACTCCTACTACGGCTCGACTGACGAGAACAGAGAAATCTTTGGTCCTCAACATGATGACTTCTAACACCTCTCTACCTGAAGGGCGAGAGAGGAACGGGTTGGATGTAAGGGGATATTTCTCCATCCACAAACAAATTCCGACATTGATGACAACGGATGGGTGAACAAGCAGAGCGCCTGATGCCATTCGCCCATCTCAGACGTCGAACGAGCTGTCCGTCAGGGGATTGCCTCCCATCCTGATTTTCCCAAGGGGGAACTTTGGCTACCCTCTCCCTCAGAGAGGGGCGGGATGGGACTTAAGTTTCATTCAACGAAGGACTTCCGACAGAACTACCGATAAGACTGGATGACCGTCGAGATGATGCATAACGAAGGGGTTTGGAAGGATATATCGCTGAAAATTCGACAATTATCCCGACACCAC
>QNDP01000073.1 GCA_003645975.1 Candidatus Hydrothermota bacterium
AAACAGCAAGAGCTACAGCAACGTTTTCAGAGATTGCTCGAGCTTGCTGAGGGGTGGGAACGGATCAAGAATTCGGTTAGGTTGCTTCGCGACGCCGCCGCACAGCCCGACAGAGACCTCCAGGAGCTCCGAATGGAATTTGAGGCCCTTGAAGCCACCATCGAGGACATATCAAACGCACTCAGAGAGGCCGAAGCCACGCAGAAGGAAGAGGATTTCCTTCCACTTATCGACGCCATCGAGCAATATCCCCAATTGAAACCGCATCTCCGTGAATTCATGAATCTTATTGGGATCGAGGAGATTGAGGTGCCTGTCGGTAAAACACTTGGTGAGGATGTCGATCAATATGAAATCTGGGATGTTGAAGGGTTCGGAACGCGTCAGGTCATAGTAGAGGTTGTCGTCAAAGGTTATAGAAAATCCTCAACAGGCGAAATTATCAGAAAACCAAGAGTTAAAGTCAGACTCGAATGAATTTAGTTTTTTCTCTTCTGCCTTTTTCTCTTCGTCTTTCTGGATACGCAATCAAGGAGGACCTATGCGAGAGGTTACTTATAGATTGAGTCAAAGGTTGAGCGGGTTGTCAAAGTCTTCATTTGATATGCTTGTTAAGGCGAAACGGCTTGAGGACGAAGGACGCAGAATTATTCACTTTGATGTCGGCGAACCGGATTTTGATACACCAAAAAACATAAAGGAAGCGGCCAAACGTGCCCTCGACGCAAATTTCACACATTACCTTCCACCTCAAGGACTTAAAGAGTTACGCGAGGCAATAGCGGAAGATGAAAAGAAGACCAAAGGGCTTGCTGTATCTCCTGATGAGGTAATCGTTACGCCTGGTGCTAAACCTATGATATTCTATGCCATTTTGGCTTTTGTCGATCCGGACGACGAGGTCATATACCCGGATCCCGGTTACACATCCTACCGTTCCATGATCCGATTGGCCGGAGGACGGCCTGTCCCCATCGAACTTCGTGAGGACGAAGATTTTGCACTTGACATTCGCAGATTGGAAAGACTTATATCCGCAAAAACAAAAGCTATCATAATCAATACACCCCATAATCCGACGGGATCCATCTTGACAATCAAAGATTTAGAAGGGCTCGCAGCAATTGCAGACAAATATGACCTTATGGTGATCTCAGACGAGGTGTATTCAAAGTTGATATACGAAGGTGAACATGTATCGATAGCGACATTGCCCAAGATGCGGGAGAGGACGATTGTAGTTGACGGATTTTCAAAAACTTATGCGATGACAGGGTGGAGATTGGGCTACGGGATTGTCCCTCAGCAGCTTGTCCCGAAAATCGTCAAGATAGTTACTGAAACTGTCTCATGTGCAACTGCTTTCGTCCAAAAGGCCGGTGTCGAAGCGCTCAAAAGCGCTCAAAATGATGCCGAAAATATGAGGAAAAGATTTAAGAACCGTCGAGACTTGGCTATTTCTATTTTGAGCGAATCGAAATACATAAAGGTGAAAAAACCTAAAGGCGCTTTTTACATATTCCCGAACATCAAAGCGTTGAAGGTCAGTTCATACGAATTCACCGACTATTTACTCGAAAATTTTGGAGTGTCCGTTGTCCCAGGACCAGCATTTGGAATTTATGGAGAGGGCTATTTCAGAATCTCCTACGCCACATCCGAAGACCTGATTGAGGAGGGCGTTCGTAAAATCGTGCAGGCCGCCGAAGAGATCGCATCGAAAGGGGGTATATGAGTTTATGGGTTTTGTCGGGTTCTCCGCATTGTTAACGCTCTCATTACTGATCAATTCCGAAAAACCGATCTATTGTGCAAAAGTTGATGGTGTTATATCGCCGGTTGTGGCAGAATATTTTGTCAAAGTCATCGACGATGCGGAACGGAACGATGCACAACTCGTGATTTTCACTTTGGACACCCCGGGCGGATTGGATGAATCTATGCGAACAATAGTCAAGAGAATCTTGAACTCCAAAGTTCCCATCTGTGTCTATGTCCATCCTCGAAGTGCTCGTGCTGCATCGGCCGGTGTGTTCATCACTATGGCTGCACACATAGCCGCAATGACACCGGGCACGCACATAGGCGCCGCACATCCGGTCGTCCCGAACGCTCAGCAGGTCGATTCAATCATGATGAAAAAGTTGGAAAATGAGGCGGCAGCCTACATCCGTTCAATTGCTCAAGCCAGAGGTAGGAACGAGGAGTGGGCTGAGAAAGCCGTCAGGCAGTCGGTCTCGATAACGGCGGAGGAAGCATTGAAGCTCAATGTCATAGATCTGCTTGCCGACAACATTGACGATCTGTTGGATTCATTGGACGGTCGAACCGTCCCAATCAACAAGGACACAGTCAGGCTCAGCCTTGAAAATGCTGAAATTGTGGAATTTAAGATGAGCTTGAGAGAGCGAATATTGCTCGTCCTGTCCAACCCAAATATCGCATATCTCCTGTTCCTTCTGGGGATATATGGACTCATATTCGAGTTGTCCCATCCGGGATCGATTGTTCCCGGTGTCATAGGTGTCATCTCTATCATTTTGGCGTTCTATGCATTTCAAGTTCTGCCGGTGAACTTTGCGGGTATTCTGCTCATGCTTGTCTCCATAGCGTTGTTCATTGCAGAAGTTTACATAACATCGCACGGACTCTTGGCTGCCAGCGGCATCGTTGCCCTATTTCTCGGTTCCTTGATGCTGTTCGGAAGGAACCTACCTCCGTTTTTGAAGGTATCGATGACCACAATAATCCTTTCGGTTACAATCACTTCGTTGTTAATTCTATTTTTGATTTACAAAGCAATAACGGCCATAAGGCGTAAGCCGGTAAGCGGCAAAGAAGGATTGGTCGGAGAGATAGGTATAGCGAAGACGGAGATAACTCCAAAAGGTGGCATGGTTTTGGTTCACGGAGAACTTTGGCGCGCTTACAGCGATGTCCACATTGAAAACGGGTCTGAGGTGGAAATCATTGAGGTAAAAGGACTAAGAGTTAAAGTCCGTCCTCACAAAACAGAGGAATAAAATCTTTTAAAAAGAGGGGCTTTAAATGGACGATGTGAAAAACACCGTTGAAAGGTTTTGCAATTATCTCGTTACCGAGAGGGGATACTCTGTAAACACCATGAAATCATACAAAAGCGACCTTATGAAGTTCGTCAGGTTCGTTGAAAGAAATCATTTGAGTCTGATGGATGTTAAAATTGACACAATTGACGACTTCATTCGGTTCATGCATAGAGGCGGTTTATCGATCCAGTCCATAAGCCGAGCGGTATCTGCGATCCGTTCTTTTTACCGTTACCTTGTTGCATTTGAGGGGCTTGAACGAAATCCGACCGAGAATTTGGACCTCCCGCGGAGTGTAAAAAAACTGCCTGACGCTCTGTCGCTTGAGGAGATAGAGCTACTCCTTGCAGCACCTGACACATCTACACCTTTGGGGATGAGAGACAAGGCCTTGATAGAACTGCTATATGCCACAGGGTTGAGGGTATCAGAGGCATTGTCCCTGAAAACCGGAGACATTGACATCCACGAAAGACTTGTCCGATGCTATGGCAAAGGCGCGAAACATCGGATAGTTCCATTCGGCGAGATGGCGGCTAATGCCTTAGAACTCTACATCAAAGAAGGGCGTCCCAAGCTTTTGAAAGGCAAAAATACGCCTTTCGTTTTCCTAAATTCTCGTGGTTCAAAACTGTCGAGAGCCGGATTCTGGAAGATTCTCAAAAAATACGGGAAAAAACTTGGCATAAAACGCAAGCTTCACCCACATATTCTCAGGCACACCTTTGCCACGCACATGCTCAAAGGTGGATGTGACCTTGTAACTTTGAAGGAACTGCTTGGGCACGAATCCATAGTTGCGACTCAGGTCTATACCAAGATGGATGTGGGGTATCTCCGTGAAGTGGTCAAAAAGTGTCATCCGAGAGGTTGAGTCTCAAAATTTTAACTCCTTTGCTATCAGTAATTACCACAAAAACCTTTCCATCGGATGAGACGGCGTAGGGATCGTCATAGAAATCTGTCACCATTTTGGGGATCCAATCGCCTTTGAAGGACTTTCCGTTTTCACAATCCTTGCGAATCGAGGTCGTGAACCCCCTTTCGACAGAATAGACGCACCCATTGACATCCCTGTCGAAGGCATTTGGCAGGTCGAATGTTGAACGGAGAGGTTCTCCATCCCACCCAACTCTGCCGTCCAAATCGAACCACTCAACCGATTTCATTCCTTCCCTCAACTCTACGGAGTGCCAGCGGCCATCGAAAAACATCTCCAGATACACTTTTCCATCGGCAGTCGCATGGAGCCGCCCGTTTCCGCGCGCTTCGACGAATTCATCTGGTATCGCTATTTTCCACTCCAACCTATCGGATTTAACCCAGACATAGGCCGACTGATTCTTCAGCGAAGTGAACACAAGCATGTAGATGTCTCCGTTCGTGTTTGCCGTTATGTCCCAAGCACATGGGATCGATGTCTCGACTGTCCTTTTAAGTCCGCCGTCCATATCGAAGACCCAAACGGTTCTGCTGGCGCACGAGTAAAGGTAAATGTTTCCGTCGGCTCCAATCCCGAAAGCGCTGACTCCAATAGGCAACCCGGCGTCCTCTCCGGCAGGGACATACAGGCCAAGCTTGTCCCATCCAATGGAAATGATTGTGTCATTTGACCCACCTATGAGTGCCACGGCTAAAATAAGATTCAACATGGTCAAATCCTTCTTTTCTTGCTTCCTCTCACATTGTCAGGCGTGTTCCCCTCAAACCTATTGTTGACAATTGCTTGAGTATATTCAGAGACATAGATAGCACCACCCTGTTGGGCGGAGTTGTTGATGAATTCATTGTTTTTGATAAGGATTTCCGAACGATTTAAGTAAATCCCCCCACCTATGAGAGCTTCGTTCCCTTCAAAAAAGCATCGTGTGATCTCTCCTTTTTGGTCAGACGAGGAATAAACTCCTCCGCCGAAAGTTTTTGCGACATTGCTTCGGATATCGGTGTCGCGAATTCTCAAAATCGAATCCATAGAGCACACGCCACCGCCATCTGAGGCAGCCGAGTTGTCTCGGAGTGTAGATGACACGATCGAGAGCCTTACTTTGTCACAGAACACACCTCCGCCCTGCTGTTGGCACACATTGCTGCTGATGTTGCAGTGTGTAACCTGCACATCCGAACCCTCAACCGCGCAAAGTCCACCGCCCACCTTTGCGACATTTGATTCAATTGTAACATGTTGCAGCCTAACTGTGCCGCTTTTTACGAAGATGGCACCGCCCATATCGGCTTTGCTGTCAAAGAATCTGCAATTTTGGATGAGAATTCGGTTAGTGTTGATTATGGCCAGCACGCCTCCATAGACCTGTCCTTGTTTAACATCCTGTCCTTCCAGTTGAATTTTGGGTGTTTCTCCGGGAATGAAATCTATCTTTCTGCCTCGACCAAGATTCAATATGCAACTTTTCAAAGAACTTCCGCTTGCCTGCTCGCCGAGAAGTATTATGTTCGCCCAACCTGATGGTTTTGTCGATTTGATTTCAACGGGCTCCGTTTCCGTGCCGTTGATTACAAGCTTTCCATAGGAGATTATCCCCTTGCCCTCACTGAAGTTGATGACAGTGCCCGCTTGGATCTCCAAAGTGCCTTCTTTAAGGATGACGACATCGAAGTTTATGTTGTAAATGCCCTTTTTCAAAATGACGGGTTTGTCGATAAGTTTAGGAATGTAGTCAAAAAGTGAGGGCTCTGCTCGGCGTGCTTCCATTCCGTTCAATCGCCTAAGTGCAGCTATTGCATCATCGTTGAGAGGGTCTTTCCGCATCACTTCGAGATAAAGCCGTCTTGCCTCTTCCGTCTTGCCTTCCTGAACCAACTTTTCGGCTTTTTGCAGTTTTGCGGCTATCTCGACTCTGCGGATACCATCGAGCGCTTCCGGATCGTTCGGGAAAAGGGAGAAGATTTCGCGATAGATGGCCAATGCTTCGTCGAACTTTTTCTCATTTTCCAAATCTGCCGCTTGCTTCAGTCGGATGTTGCGGATTCGGATTTTCTCCTCGTCGAGCAGTTCCAGTCCTCTTTCGAATGCTTTACACAGGAAAGCGACGTTTTGATACCGTCCTTTTGGATCCGAACGCATGCATTTACGGACTATGTGTTCGGCCCAGGGCGGCACTCTATCGAGTTCCTTGATTCGGTGTGTTCCCTTATTTGTGTAATCTGGCGGTTCGCCGGAAAGCATGAAGTAGTAAAGTGCTCCAAGTGAAAAAATATCACCACGAAAATCGACTTGAGACTTCGCTAACTCTTCGGGAGGCGAAAAAGGTGCAACGCTCGACTCAAAATCGTCCCTTCTTTCTTCCCTAAGTATCCCTTTGACGAGCAAACCGAAGTCATAACCGAAGACCTTAACGGCTGCACGGGATAGAAAAACGGTTTTCGGCCTTATATCACCGTGTCTCAGTCCCCTTGAGTGTCCATATTTCAAAGCGTTGCAAACACTTATAGCTATTTGCGTGGCCTCTTCCACATCCAAAGGACCTCTTGCCTTCACAAGTTCGTAGATGGAACTTCCTTCAACATTTTCCATAACTGCGAACACGATGTTATCCTGCTTCTCCAACCCATACACATACAAAATGTTTTTATGCATAAGGGAGACACTTCTATCTATCGATTCTTCAAGGAGTTTTAATCGATCGGGATCCTCGACGATTT
>QNDP01000074.1 GCA_003645975.1 Candidatus Hydrothermota bacterium
CGAGATTCTCGCTCTCATCGAGGAGGCTGCGCACATGGCTCGGAATCCTCACTCCGAACCAATCCAGCAATTGCAAGTCTTTAGGTTGCATAACGATCCCGAATGAAACAAAAATTTTTGGCAACCCCCGCTCGCCCAAAATCCGCCTGAGCATCCGAACGAACTTGCGCAGCCCATCGAGCTCAAAGACTATCTGTGAGACAAAAAATTCCATGCCGGCGTCCATCTTGCGCAGCACCCGTTCGAGTTCGTTCTGACGGTGAAAAATCACGATTCCGCCGATGCTCAGGTTCGGAAAACGGCTTTTAGCCCATTTTGTGGCCTCGATCACGGTCATCCCATCGGTCGATGACGCAGACTTAGACTCAGCGCCCACAAAAATGACCTTCCGTTCGTCGGCACGCCGCGCCCTTGCCTCAACCCATTCTAAAAGTTCGACTTTCGGCGTCTTGACCGTGTTTTTGTTCAACACGAAGTCCGCTGATACACCACGCTCTCGAAGCCTTCGAGCGAACTCATCGACCGCCATTTTGGGGCGGAACGGTATCGGGCGCTCAAACGGGCCTCGTTCTTCGACCACTTCGGGGATGTTGAGCGTGCGGATGCCGGTCTGCGTCAGGACATTAGCGACTTTCGAGAGCCAATCGTCGATTTTCTGTGCATTCCAATGGAGCGGTGGCGGCAGGACTTCAAGCATGAACTTGTCCATGAGTTCAAACCTTTACGGGTTGTAAAAGCCACCGCACCAGTTCATCGAACACATTCTGCGGTGAGAAGTTCCACAGAGGTGAGAACACTTTGGCTTCGTTGCCGATGGGATGCCATCGAACCGGGCCCGAAACCGGGCTGTCGCTCATCAGTGATGCGGTTCTTGTGCCGAGCGCTGCGGCTATGTGCATCGGACCCGTGCTGCCCGAAACGAGCACATCCACAAGCTTCAGAAGTGCCATAAGCCCACGCAGATCGAGTTTTCCCATGAGGTTGAGGCATCTGGGATGCTCGAAAAGCGGCTCAAAAAGCCGACGGAACCGTTCCGACTCCGCTTTCGACCCGGTGATGATCACACTAAAGCCCGCATCCAAAAGCAATTTTGAGAGTTCAAAGTAGTTCTGTGGCGGCCAGTTGGCTGACGAACCGCCCGAACCCGGATGCACGGCCACGATCGGCCGAACAAGCTGGGCGATGTGCGATTTTGCGGTCTCAAGCTCACTATCCGTGACAAACAGTCTCGGATGCAAAAGGATCGGCTCGATGTCCAACGGCTTGAGAAGCTCGAGATTTAGCTCAGCTTCGTGCCGACCGCTACCTTTTCGTCTGAGCTTCACTCTGCGATTGTAAAGCAAGCTCCACCAACGATATGCAGTGCCGATCCGCATCGGAATTCTGGCCAAAAAGAACGACCATGCAAGTTGCGGACGCGGAAAAACATCGATCGCAACATCCCACTTGCTTTTCAACATCCTGACCAGTTTAGCCACCTGCACTCGGCCGCGCTTGTCAACTGGAACTTCAACAATTTCATCGACATCGGGATGATGTTTCAGAATTGGAGCTTGATAGTGGTTGACCAAAAAGCCGATGTGGACTTCATTTATGCGTTTGAGTTTGAGAAGTTGAGCCATAGGGATGGTCAGCACAAGGTCGCCAAGACGGTCTGTCCGTGAGATCAGAATCCTTTGCATCGTTGTGCTCACATACCGAAAGCGTCAGGGAAGTGTTCTACGACGATTTTATCGTCAAGTCTTTGCACAGTAACGACATCGAATCTGCAATCGACTTCGCCTAAAAGCTCGTTTTCCGCAAGGTATATCTCGGCCATCTTCTTCAAAATTCGCTGTTTGCGTTTGGTAACCTGTTCGATCGGGTGGAATTGAGGGTTGACGGCGGCTTTAACCTCAACGAACACAAGGACATCTCCATCCATAGCAATGATGTCGATTTCACCGAACTTTTTGGTGTAATTTCGGCCGATTATCTTCAATCCTTTGTTTTCGAGGAACTTAGCGGCTATCTCCTCGCCCCATCTGCCTTTCCTGCGCGCCTTACCATTCGCCACCCTGCACCTCCTCCGGCGAGACATAGCGCTGCCAATCGGGCATGGTCGGTTCGTCCGGGATGCTCGAATAGACAAGCCTGTAATCGCCTGTTCCGCTTATGTCCACAAAGATGAACTCGATGCCCGAAGCGCGATAGTAATGCCAAATTTCACGATCTCGGCTCTCGAGCTCGAAGGTGCCGCGTGTGATCTCATCCGGCGGACCGTATTTGATGTAAATCCTGCCTCTGTCGGTGTAGCGGCCGAGCGTTTTGCCGACCGTGAAATGTTCATCTGCATATCTCACGCGTTCAATAACTTGCTGGATCGTCAGCCCATGTGCAGGCCAGAACCTCCGCAAAAACACAAGCTTGCCCGTTTCATCCAGTTGCTCATATTGCTCAAGTTCGTCGGCTGTGGCGAAGTATTCGATAAATCCAGCATAGTCAAGAAGTTCGGTCGAAAGCATCTCGACTTGGCCGAGACTGTAAACGAATTTGCGGCTGGCGGTCGCCGAATTCTGGTTCGACATGTCCATGACCTGAATTTTGAGGGTATAGATGCCCTCGTTAAGTCCTTGCAGCGCAATGCCTCCAATCTCGACGGCTTTGTCAAGGCCTTCGGATTTGTCCTTCACTTTGGGACGAGTTGCACGGACTACATTGCTGTCCGAATCGTAAATTGCACTGAGCACAAGATATTTACCTGTGTCGGGGACCAAGTTATAGATTTCGTAAAAGAAAAGCAGCGTATCATGGCCGGGATAGTAGCTTGAAGTCGGGTTGGGAACGACCTCGATGCCGTATTTTGCGAACCTTGATGTTGTGTCAGTGCCTATATGCCATGCAAATTGGATTTCAGAGATTTGAAGCGTATCGCCCGAATAGTCAGGAACTTGGAGTCGGGTGAGAACCTCACCTTTGCGTTTGCCCGATTGCACCGAGAGTTTGAGATCGTAATCGCCAGGCATCAAAAACAGCGTAAATTGGTCGATGATGAAACCTGTGGACGATGGATTGCGCAAAGTTTGTTCAAATTCGTCGGATAGCGGCTTCTTTTTGCCAGATGGGTCGGTCAATTCGAGTGAGACACGGTAGGTCAGCGATTCGACCGTATCTTCAATAAATGACGATAGGTCAAGCATATAAGCGATTTCGGCATAGGAGACACTGTCTTTGAGCCGGAAGGTCGATTTGCTGACATAAAATTTGATGTCGCCCCTCGATTCAGCGACATCGCTCGGATGGAGCATCAAACTACCGAAAATAATAGCCGTAAGGATAGACAAGCTCATAATCACCAACCCCGCTTTTGTCCACAAAAATGAAAACCAAATCCAACGAATAGTAACGCCAGATCTCGTAAGGCGGCGAATCGAGCTCAAAAGGATGGGACTCGATCTCGTCAGGCGGACCGTAACGGATGTAAATCATGCCGCGGTCGGTGCGATAGCCCGGAATGTTCGAGAAGCTGAAATGCTCATTGGCGTATTCGACGCGGCGCATGTATTCCTCCATGAGCTCGTTTTCTGGTGTGCCCGGCGTCGGATCGCGCCGCTCCCAGAACTCTTTCCAAGCCTGTTCACGAAGCGAATCGGGCGTGTTCAAAAGTTCCTCAATCTCATCCGGTTCGGCTATGTAGGTTAGAAGGTTCACAATTGCCTCATATTCGTCGTCCGAAAGCTTCAAAAAGTTGAAAATCGAGAACTTGAGCGTGCGTTCGTCGGTCTTTTCGCTCGATGTATCCTCAAATTCGGCGATGAGCTTGTATTTGCCGCTTCTGAGGCTGTCGAGCGGGATCGAGAAGGTGTCCTCAACCGAGATCAGCCTTTCGCCGCTCCACACGGTTTCAGCTATTCTGTCATCGGTTTGAACCTCGAAACGCATTTTGACCGTGAGATTTGAAGTTCCGACCCAGACCAGCATCCTGCCGCCGGTCAGCCCTTCGGTCGGCGCTAATTCCTTTTTAGCTGATGCGTAAGCTTTTTCGGAGATAGGTATCAGATCGCTGACCATAAGCTTGTAAGGACCGAGTTTGGACTCCTCCTCCAGCAACATATCGCTGTTCTCGACATCGCGCAGTTTGATCCTCAGTTTGTAGCGGTCGCGCAGAGGCACTTGCAGTTTGATGACCCTCGTGAGCATTGCGGAGTCGATCTTTGTCGCACGGTAGTTGTCGAAATTAAACGAGAAATGGCGGACTTCCTGCTTCAACTTTTCATGTCCTGATTTGACAACGAGTTCGAGGTCAACGGCGGCTCGAAACAGCCCCTCCTGCTTTTTGAAAATCAATTTTGACGGTGGGATACGAATATCGACGAGGATTATGGCATTGGAATCCTTTGGGACGAAATATGTTTTGGCGATCGGAGTGCGGTTCAACGGTAAGATTGCAAAAATTAAAGAGGTCAAAAGGCTCAAAGAACCCATGATCCCATCCCCATCGACTCGGCCATCTCTTTAAGCCGTTTAATTCTTTCCTCGATTGGTGGATGTGTCGAGAAAAGGGATGCGAGTCCACCACCGGAGAACGGGTGGACGATGAACAGATGCGCTGTCGTCGGACTGCCCGAAGTTAGTGGCCTAAGCTTAGCACCATAAGCAAGTTTTGAGAGTGCGTTTGCAAGGGCGAGCGGATCGCCCGAAATCTTTGCACCGCTCTCATCTGCAAGGTATTCACGGGAACGGGAGATCGCCAACTGGATCAGCATGGCCGCTATCGGCGCAAAGATCAAAAGAAGGAGTCCGATTGCGTCTGCGCCGCCACGCCTGCGCCTACCGCCGAAAAAGAGGCCAAGCCTTGAGAGATAAAAGATTGCGGTCGCAAGAGTTGCAGCGACCGACATCACAAGGATATCGCGGTTTTTGATGTGTGAAAGCTCATGTGCCAGAACGCCGCGCAGTTCACGCTTGTCGAGCAATCGCAAAATCCCGCTTGTTACCACGACAGCGGCATGTTCTGGATCGCGCCCTGTGGCAAACGCATTTGCATGTGGTGTATCAACGATGTAAATCTTGGGTTTTGGGATGCCGGCTCTTGTAGCGAGGTCTTCGACTATCTCGTGCAGCTCAGGGGCTTCCAAGCGCGAGACCGGACGCGCACGATACATCGAGAGCACAATTTTGTCGGAATACCAATAGGAAATGAAATTCATAACCGCAGCGATTATCAAAGCTATTGTCATGCCGTCAGTTCCGCCGAAATAGTCCCCAATCAAAACGAGCAGAATGCTAAGTGCTCCAAGCAGAAGATATGTCCTAAGTTGTGTCATATTCAACACCTCCAGTTAAAAGATTCAGGCTGTATCTTAAAAGCGGCCGTCCAATGAGTCAATACTGTTCAAAAATTAGGGGTTTTGTGCGAAAATGTTTGAATTTAAAGGATGTATCTCGAGATGTCCTCGTCCTCAACGATGTCGGCGAGCTTCCGTTCGACATATTTGGCGTCGATGACGACCTTTGTGATGTCGGGCGAAGGGACTTCAAAAAGCAGGTCCTCAAGGACGAGGCTCATGACGGTGTGAAGGCGGCGTGCGCCGATGTTTTCGGTTCGCTCGTTAACGAGTGCCGCATAGTGAGCAATCATCTCAATTGCGTCTTGAGTGAACTCCAACTCCACCCCCTCAGTTGCCATAAGTGCTTTGTATTGCTTGACAAGCGCATTCTCAGGCTCGACGAGAATCCGTCTGAAATGCTCCTCTGTGAGACTTTCAAGTTCGACACGGATCGGGAAACGGCCTTGTAGTTCAGGGATTAAGTCCGACGGCCTGGCGTTGTGGAAAGCGCCAGCGGCTATGAACAGGATGTGATCGGTCTTTACCATTCCATATTTTGTCATGACATTCGTGCCTTCCACTATCGGAAGTAGGTCTCTCTGAACGCCTTCTCTTGAGACATCGGGGCCTGCGGTGTTTGACCCCACGATCTTATCGATTTCGTCGATGAAGATGATCCCGGAGCTTTGAGCACGCCGAAGTGCCTCATCGATCACCTCGTCCATATCGATGAGTTTGTTTGCCTCCTCCTCGTAAAGGAACCGTTTTGCGTCCCGAACGGTCATCTTGCGCCTGCGGTGGCGCTTACCAAAAAGCTCCTCGATGCCACGAGGGACAGCGATCTCAACACCCATAACGCTTGAGAGTTCGGCGAACGGGTTGACCTTCTCCTCGACCTGTATTTCGATCATCCGATCGTCGAACTTGCCCTCTCTAAGGGCAGTGCGGATTCTCTCACGGATTTCGGTGAGTTCCGATTCCGAATATCCTATTCTCGGCGTGAAAAGTATGTCTATTAGCCTTTCTTCTGAGAGGCGCTGCGCTTTCTCGTGCACCTTTTTCATGTGCTCGGCTTTGACCATGTTGACCGATATTTCGACGAGTTCGCGCACCATCGAAGCGACATCGCGTCCGACATATCCGATTTCCGTGAACTTTGTCGCCTCAACCTTCACGAACGGGGCTTTGGCAAGCATGGCAAGCCTGCGTGAGATCTCGGTTTTACCGACGCCCGTCGGACCGATCATCAAGATGTTGTTGGGAGTTATCTCCTCACGAAGTTTTTCGGGCACTCTTAGGCGGCGCCATCGGTTGCGAAGAGCAATAGCGACAGCCTTTTTGGCCTTTTCCTGACCGATCACATAACG
>QNDP01000075.1 GCA_003645975.1 Candidatus Hydrothermota bacterium
CATTGTCGCCGACATTGTCAGCAATAGTGGCCGGATTTCGAGGGTCGTCCTCTGGAATGCCGGCTTCGACCTTCCCGACGAGGTCAGCACCGACATCGGCGCCTTTTGTGAAAATGCCGCCGCCGACGCGCGCAAAGAGCGCAGCAAAGGACGCACCCATCCCGAAGTTCAACAGCGTTATGGTGATGAGTTCCAGCTTGTCGCTGCCGAATGTCCATTCCAAAATTTTAAAAGAGACGCCTATGCCTATGACGGCCAAGCCAACGACCACCAAACCCATGACCGCACCTGCGGAGAATGCCACCCTCAGAGCAGAATTCAGACTTTTCATGGCCGCATTGGCCGTTCGAGCGCTTGCATTCGTGGCCATCGTCATCCCTATATAACCCGATAGCGCCGAGAGAAATCCGCCAAGCACGAAAAGGAAGGGCGCAGGAAATTCCATAAGCCCGTTTGCGGCCAAGATCAACATTATCAGGAAGATCACGCCAAAGGAGATCGCCACGAGTTTATATTGCTGCTTGAGATACGATTTTGCGCCGATCCTTACAGCCTCGGCTATTTCCCTCATCCGTTCAGTGCCTTCATCCTCTTTTAGCACCCTAAAAGCCAAAAATGCAGAAAAAGCTATTGCGGTCAAACCTCCGATCAGCGACAGCGCTATGATCATCTCCAGTTCCCCCTTTTGATAATGATTTTAAAGCTTTCGTTCTTGTGGTTGAAACCCTATGCATATTTTGTTAACCTTAAAAATATGAACGAAGCAATTATCTCTCAATCCAAGATACTTGTGGTCTTTATGTTCAGTATAATCGTGGCTTATGGTTTTATTTTTTACATCCTTGGATTTGGAAAAATCCTGTCCAAAATGACTGACCTGTTTTGGCTCTCCTTTATCGCGGGGATCGGCATAGAGGCGATCTTCTCGCTTCTGATGCTGAAAGGAGGACTTGGAAGCTATCTGCATGTCAAGTTCTCACCGTTTTGGACGCTGATCTTGAGAGGGACAGTAGGATATTTCGTCAGAATCGGAACTTTTGCCCCTATCCTCTTTTTCATTCTGATGGTGAGAAGTTCTTGGAAAAGCGCCCTACTTGGAGGTGTGTTCGGCTGTGGAATGGGCTACGAAAACATATTTTTCTACACCCTTCTGGCAGTGGGAAATTACGACTCTATCCCGAGCCTTCTGACCAAGTGGTTGTTGTGCAAAAACATCTTTTATATAACCAGCATGGCGTTGGGAAGCTATGCGGTTCTAAAGGCCTATCAGGCATCAAGGAAATCGGTTGATGCGACCATTGGACTTTTGGGTCTTGTAGTGTTCATCCTCTCCAAATTTTGCAGCCTGAAATTCAGCATGTTGGCGAGACTTATCCTGAGCGGATTGGTCCTTCTCGTCCTCGTAGGATTTTACAAGGCGGTGTTTGATCAAGCCGACCAGCTTGAAGTTAGGCTGATAAAGAATCGAACGGGTGCGAAACTGCTGCCCTGGACTCTGATGACGATCGCCATTTTGGAAATAATTTATATCTTGCCAATGGCAACACTGATGTTCCTTGCTAAACCATGAGGATAGACATGTTCCTGAAAACAATAGGGATGTTCAAAAGCCGACAGGCCGCAAAACAGGCCTGCGACGAGGGGCTTGTGATGCTGAACGGCATAAAGGCCAAACCGTCTAAGGAGATCAAACCCGGTGATGTCATCGTCTTGAACCTGAAATTTCGCAAAAAAGTCATCAAAGTCCTTTCCATTCCGCCGAAAAATTTGAGTCGAAAGGACAGGGACAAGTATTTCCAACTACTTGAGGATGTGGAACTTAAGCCACAGGACGAGCCCGGATTCTGGGAGTTGCTCGAAGGTGAGGAGGTGTGATGTCCCATAAACCGATCTCGGAGGAAACATGAAAAAGCTGATAACTTACACGGTGCTAAGTCTATTCCTGCTCATGGTCTTGTTCCCTTTCATTTGGATGGTGTTGACAGCCGTGAAACCTCAAGCTGAGGCTTTGACCATCTCGATTGTTCCCAAACATATAACCTTGAACAATTTCGTAAAAGTTTTTGTCCAATACAACTTTATGCGCTATTCGCTCAACAGCTTCATAGTGGCTTTTGTCTCTGCGGTCGTATCGACGCTGTTCGCATCTATGGCTGCCTACGCATTTGCCAAGAAGACCTTCAGGTTTAAAAACCTGCTGTTCGCCCTGTTTCTCTCCTCGATGATGGTGCCCGGATTGCTTTATGTCGTGCCCCAATTCGCCATAGTTTACGGAATAGGTTGGGTCAACACTTATCTGGGGATGATAGTTCCACATCTTGCCAATGTGTTCGGCATGTTCATGCTCACGCAATTTATGAAGGGCATTCCGGACTCGCTTATTGAGGCGGCAAAGATAGACGGAGCAAGCGAGTTCAAGATATTTGCCAAAATTATGGTTCCGTTGACGGCGCCTGCGATCGCAACGGTTTTTCTGCTCAATTTCCAATTTCACTGGAATAACTTCCTGTGGCAGTTGCTGATAGCACAGGATGAAAGCCTTTACACGGTTCCGGTCGGGCTGGCTATGTTCAAAAGCGCCCACGAGGAGGCCTATGCGTTGAAGATGGCCGCCTCTACGATTGCGGTCACACCGATAGCCGTCATCTTCCTACTTGCACAGCGGTATTTCATCGAGGGCATAACAAAAGGCGCACTGAAAGGGTAATTCTCTCGCCTTTAAGCCGATTTGCCCATCACAATATCAGGGAGTTCTAAAAGGGACGCTATTTCAAAATCGGGTTTCACCGAAGTGTAAGTCGGGCGCTTGCCCGAACGGTTTATCCAGATGCTGGTCATGCCGATCATGTTCGCTCCAAGCACATCTGCGCGCAGCAGGTCTCCGATCATCGCTGCCTCGTGAGGGCTGGCTTCCACAATGCGCAGCGCCTCCTCAAAAATTTCACGGCGCGGCTTCATAAAGCCGAGATCACATGAGAGCACATAGCCATCGAAGTATTTTGAAAAACTTATGTTCTCTGCCCACTCACGCGCAAACCGTTCGCCCCCGCGTATTCGATTTGAGACGACTATCATTTTGATGCCCATGCTTTTCAGGATCTTCAGGGCTTCGATCGTGTCATCGAACGGCCTTTTGTAGTTCGATTCAGGAACATAGGTCATATCAAAGACATGTTGCCAGTCGATCTGATTGTCTGCGAGGTCGGGAATCCAGTATTGGGCGACGGCTTTCACGACATCCGAATAGCTCGGTGGAATTCCTGTGGTGTAATACCTGTAAAGTTCCGCTGTCCACAATGCGTTTCCGATTGCGCTTCCGATAAACATCGGGTCCCAGCACACTTCGATACCGTAGCTCGACATCACATCGATAAATTTTTTGCCGAGCTCGTATCGCATGGTCTCCCTTGCACTTTCGTCTTTAAAGTCCCAAAGTGTGCCGCCCAAATCGAACAGAAGTGCTTTAAATCTCATCTCACCAGCTCCTTGTCATGGATCGACAATGTCGGAAGTAAGTATAACGGAGAGGTCAGGTTGCCGACACTCGTGAATGTCGGCTATTAGCCATGCAGTTTGCGGCGTCAGGATAAATGCTGACTTTTCAGGGATAACCTTCTTCGATTGTCATCCAGTTTCATTGCCGCAGTTCTGTAGAAAGGCCTTAGCCGATGAAAATTTGTGCCCCAGCCGCCTACTTATCACCCAAAGGGTTGGTCGAGAGAGGGATTCGAGGCACATAAAATCATCCGCCAACTCCCTCCTCCGATGTCAGATGGATTCCACAGGTTGCTGAGCGATAGACCCGAACTGGGACGGTCAGTTCAAGATAACGAATTTTTTGACCTTGGCCCTTTTGCCCATCCTCAGCAGGACGAAATAGACCCCGCTTGGCAGCCCGTCTTTTCCAAACGAAAGCCGGTGATGCCCTGCGCCGAGCCATCCATCGAATGGTGATTTGGAGATCCTGCCAGAAGCGTCGATGACTTTTAGACTTACATGACATCGTTTTGTCAATTTGAAGCTTACCTCCAACATGCCGTCCTTTGAGAATAAACCGATTTCGGACTCGGACGGGTTGCTATCCGATTCGGGTTTCGGTTCGGCTGCATCGGACTGCTCGACTATTTGGAACACATGGATTATCGGGTATTCCTTCGCTGAGCTTCCAAATACACGGTCTTCTTTGACATACAAAAGATTTCGATATGGGTCGTAGGCGATCCCGGCGAGCATTCCGTTGTGGTTCTCAAGGCCTTTGAAAAAATATTCATCGAGGTTCAGGATGGCGTAAGGCTGGGGATAGTAGGTCGTATCGCCATCTGCAACTACGGCGAGGTCATCGGGGTTGTAGAAAAACAAGACCGGAATTTTGTGGTCGCTGAAGATGTCGTGGTCATACCAAGTGCAGCCGAAACTGCGCTGTCCTCCGAGAATAAGCGCCTCTCGTTCGCCGATTTGAACCCATGCGCCACCTGTCCAGAACTCGGTATCGGTGATGTTGTAGCCCATGACCGACGAGGAGCTATCGGGTTCGTTATCGTAAAGAAGTATCGGGACGCAGGTAATTTCGGTCGTGGTGTCCGTCCAGGGGGTCGATACGGCGTAAAGTGTGGGACCGTTGCTGTTCGATCCCTGTCCCCATCGAGAGCGCCCCGAAACGAGCGTTCGCCCGCCCGTATGCGCATCTGCCCATTCTTCAGGTATTTGAAACATGATGTAGCCCGTCCTCACGGTCGGCACATCGTCTATCCTCCAAAGTCCTATTGAGGATGAACTGGACAACGGCGTGGCGTCGGTAACGAAATGATTTGGTTCGGTGTTATCCGGGAACATCCGACCTGTTCCGACATAAAGTCTTGGAACAGAAGACCATCCGTCTGAGGCTATGTATTCGAGATCCTGTGGGACAAGCCCATTGAGGCCGAGATCGGCCGCTACATCAACGAAGTCCTGAATAGTCGTAGCTTCGTTTAGTTCACTGACATCGTGGTCAACTGAGATGACAGGCGTTGGAATGGAAATCTCGGTTATTCCGTAATTTACGCTTGGCCCGCCTATGCCGAAAAGCGAGCCGTTGCCACCGTCTCCATCGGGATTGAAGGCCAGCCCGCGCCTGCAATACTGCCAGCCGATCAATGAGGACGGCACTCGAAAAGCACCGAGATACACAAGTTGATCTGGACTTATTGTCCCGTCGGGCACGGTGTCGCCATGCTGCCAAAGCCCTATGTCGTCAAGGGTTCGATACTCGTAACCGAATCGAAAATCGAAATCGACAAAAATCGAGTGATTCGATGTCACGGAGTCAAACTCATAGGTGGAATGGGGATATGAGACCTGCTCACCATCGACCTCGACATAGACGAAGTGATAGCCGACATTCGGCACAAACCTGAAGACTGCGTCGTAGCCCTCTTTGACCCAGATTTCGCCTTCCGGGACTATTGTTCCCAATGCTCCGCTGGAGGTCGTTATCGTGTAGCTCTGGCCGTCAAACGAATCGAAGAAACCGACCGAAATGGTGTGGTCTTCATGGACATCAAAAAATGTGTAAGTGCTATCGCTCACAGGGGTTTCCACACCATCGACATAGAGCTTGACCGCCGGACATTCGCAATTCGGTGTGAATGTGAAAGTTACATCGTTTCCATCTTCCACCAGAACCATCTCCCTTTCCTGCCACGCCGACGGGTCTGCGGTTATGGAGCCGTTGTCCGTGTAAACCGTAGCAATGATGAGATGCCTTCTACAAAGAAGCGAACTCGGCATCAAAACGACCGATGCCATCAGACAAAAGCACACAACCTTCATCGTGCCACCTCCATCTTTTTTCATGAAGGTGTTCAACACCGTTATGCTCAATGAAATTGTCCTAAATTTGAGACCTTAACCCTTGATTTTCCGAGATAATCAAAGACAACGCCACATTTTGAGCGTCCCACAATTCGGTCTTTCGACAAAGTATTATCTGGCACTCTGACAAATGCATCAGCTTCCATGTTCTCAATAGGCGCTTCAAGTGTTCGTCCATGAATTTTTCGATAGTCTCGCCCGTCAAAATCCTGAAATTTGATCGAATCGAGTTCCAAGAGTCGAAAATTTCCTTTGGTGCAGCGCAACATGCTAAATCACGGAGATTCTGCATCTTTGACTACTTTTGCAAATGGTGTTAATATACCTGCCCTAACTTTGCATGGAGGACTTTATGGAAAAACCAGAGCTTTTGAAAGTCGAGTCCCTTGAGGTTGAGGTTGGTGGACACAAGATCCTCAAAGGTGTGGACTTGAGCATAAGGGAAGGCGAAATCCATGTCCTTTTTGGACCCAACGGCTCAGGCAAGACGACACTTTTGGGGGCGATAATGGGCTTGCCTCAATACAAGATTCTTTCCGGCCGCATCATCTTCAAGGGCATGGATATAACCGATATGCCTCCGAATGAGCGCGCAAAGCTCGGGATCGGATTGGCGTTCCAAAAGCCGCCCGCCGTTCGTGGTGTCAGGCTTGGAAAACTGGTCGAACTGATCAATCGCTCAGGAAAATCTGTCGATGAGTTGGCCGAAATGCTGAACTTGAATTCACATCTTCTACGAGACCTCAATCTCGGCTTTTCCGGAGGCGAGACAAAACGGTCGGAGATGCTGCAACTGCTTGCTCAG
>QNDP01000076.1 GCA_003645975.1 Candidatus Hydrothermota bacterium
CTTCGATGCGGACGGTTGTTTTGTCATCGATTTTTCGAGAAGTCAAGTTGCATTAAAGATTTGTCCGACCCCACAAGCACTGAGACTTCACCTCCTCGAAAGTGAAACGGTCGATCGTGAGGCGGTGCACAAGTTCAGCGATTTCCTCAACGGCCTCATCCTGCGAGGGATAAAGTTAAAATCTGGAGACCGAGTGATTTATTTCAAGTTCACATCACAGACAGCCGAGCGCATTCTGGCGGTCGAATTGACGGGAAAACATGCAAATGCCTGTGTAATCGATGCTAAGACGGGTTACATACTCGCAGTTGCGTTTGAAAAGCGCTCCAGAAGGCTCAAAGTCGGCGCAAAATACAAACCGCTGATGCCAAGATCTCAATCGATTTTCGACCAAGATGTTGATCCCGAATATGTTAAGTTGGCACTCCCTCACTTTCACCGTGAGGTGGTCTTTCGATGTGGAAAATTCGACCATTCTGAGTTCCAAAGACTTATCGAAAAAGCCACGAAAGAGACCAATCCGACGCTCTATTTCGATCCCGACGGCCGTCCTCTCTGCTTCTCGCCCATAGAGCTGTCCCATCTTGGTGATCTAAGGTCTTGTAATTTCGAGACTTATTCTGAAGCGGTGGCGAGCTATTTCGAGCTTTTAAGTCGAAAGTCCAAAAAGGTGGACGAGCGTGAGAAAATCAGGCGCAGATTGCTCGATGAACTCAAAAAACTTTCGGATTTCGAGAGATACAGGCGATGGGGCGAACTCATCTTGGCCAATCTCAACACCATTAAACGCATCGATGCGGAGACCATCGAGGTCGCAGGCGAACGGATAAAAGTCAAACCGAACGAAAGTCCTACGGAAGCGGCCGAGCGTTTCTTTAAGCTTTTCAAAAAATTGAAGCGCGGAATCGAGAAGATCAAAGAGCGTTTGAGAGAGCTGGATGAATCGAAGGAATCGCTTGGCGTCCAAAAGGTTACAGGAAAGTCCAAAGGAAAGGAAACCGAATCTCTGCCCTATCTTGAATTCCGTTCTCCTAACGGGTTCAAAGTGTTGGTCGGCAAAAGCGCACGCAGCAATGAAATAGTTACATTCGGATTGGCAAACGAGCATGACCTCTTTTTTCATGCAAAAGATGTCCCTGGTGCTCATGTGGTTCTGAAAAGAGCCAGAGGGGTCGAAGTTCCGGACGAGGACATCCAGTTTGCGGCACAACTTGCTTTGGCGCACAGCAAGGCTTCAAAAGATCGGAAGGGGTTGGTGCTCATGACAGAACGGCGCTTCATTCAGAAAATGAAAGGTGCTCCGCCCGGCACAGTTAAGATTTTGAAGGAGACTGTGTTACATGTGCGCTTGGATCGCAAAAATCATGACGAACAGGGAGCGCCAAAAAGCAATTCAAAGAAGGCTGATCAGCTCCAAAACACCTGCAAAAACTGAGCGTATCAGCCTGCGGTTGACATTGGAAAGTCTATCATCCTCAGTGTGATAAATTGGGTCGGGTGCTGCCCGAAGCTCCACGAAATCCAATCCGATGTCGCTCCCAACCTTCTCGACAACGACTCCAGCTTTCACATCCTTCAGGGCTGCAAGGACAAAATAACGGGGCAAATTTGTCCGAACATGCACCTGCTCGCCTCGACCAACTGCATTGAGCCTTACGACCGCCCTCAATTTCGAAAACATATCCTTTGCAATTTCAACGAATTTCCGAAAGCCGATCCCGAACTCCTCAGCTCCCACAAACGCCACGAGAGTGTTCTGCGGAAATCCGCTTTTCGCTAACTCAAGAAGCTTCAAAGCTGTTACGAGTCTGCTGCCGTCTTCGGACGAATAGACTGAATCCAACGGAGCGGTCACTGCCACAACAGGTTCGCCCTTCCAAGCGGTCAAAACGCCCGAATACGCCCGATCATCGAACTCGACCACCGATTCGACAAGAAATTTGTGGTCAAGATGCCCCAAAATTTCCGAATCACTGGAGAGAACCGGTTGAGTCAAAGGGAAGTTTTTGATTTTCAAAGGAATGGGCTTACCATCGAGCCTCGCAAAAACCTCGATGTCGCCTTTTGAGAATCGAAGCCGCCTAAACCTCACTCCATCTATCTCGTTTTCACCCAAATCGTTGAAAGTTCCTCTCACTGTGCCGGATGTCGAGCTGGAGAGCAGCCATGGAAGGGCTTGAAACTCTTTTTTTGTTTTCAAATCGACGATTCGCGCATGTAAAGGTCGCCATCCCATAAACCTGAATGTGAATTCTTGTAAGTTCCATCCGCCCAAAGATTCCAATTCAAACCGAATCTCTTTGCGGAGCAATGCTTCGCCCGATGTGCCCGCAAGCCTCGATGTCCTACTCGCCAGAACGCCGTTAAGTTCAGCGTTTTCAATGCGTTCTATTGACCTAACCATGCGATGGTGCCTCGCCTCACGAAGGCTGAAAATGCAGCCGCAGTAGTTCTGCCTGTAAAGCTCGAATTGTCTTGATAACTCGAGACTTCTCTGGAAACCTCCGCCTTTTTTCAAATCGGCATCAATCCATTCAACGCCATATCGCTTTGCGACAGAACGACCTATCTGATTGACGACTTCGGCATCCTTTTTCGGCGAGATGGTCAGAACGGTCGATATAGCATCAAATCCTTGTTTTTTAGCAACTTGTGCTGTCCTTTCAAGCCTAAGCTTAAAACAGACGGGACAGCGCTTTCCGCCCTCCGGCTCGCTCTCAAGCCCTCTGACGGCCTCAAACCACCGTTCTGGATCGTAATCTCCTTCTATCAGAGGGACTTGCATCAGATGGGCGACTCGGCGCATCTCAACGAGCCTGAGCTTGTATTCGGATTCAGGATGGATGTTGGGATTGTAAAAAAATGCAGTTATATCAAAGTTTTCGGAAAAGAATTCGATTCCAAAAGTTGCATCAGGGGCACAACAAATATGCAGAAGCAGTTTTTTTCGGGGCATCGAGGCGACCTTTTAGGCGACCGAGTTTATCCGAGTATCTCTTTAATTTTCTTAGGGATGTCGGTTACCGATTCGACGACATGAACTCCGACTTCACGAAGTCTTGTAACTTTGCTTTCCCAAGAGCCACGAGTTCCTTCGACGATAGCACCTGCGTGTGAGAACCGTGTGCCCTTCTTTGCGCCTTTTCCACCGATGTAAGCGACAATCGGTTTTGTAACAACACCTTGCTCGACGAGGTCAGCGACCCGTTCTTCCTGAGTTGTGCCGATCTCGCCGAACATCGCAATCGCCTCTGTCTCAGGGTCTTCTTGGAACAATTTGACGACTTCGGGCAGCGGCATTCCGACCACTGCATCGCCGCCGACGTGGACGATGGTCGATTCGCCGTAGCCGGCCTGTGTGATGTAGTAGGATATAGCGGAAGTCATTCCACCGCTTCGAGATGCGACTCCAACGGGTCCGGGTCTAAACCACTTCCTTGCGTTTTCGGCGCGCCCACCGATCATTCCGAGCACCGCTTTGCCCGGACTCAAAACTCCCAAGACGTTAGGTCCTATGAATTTAGCGCCATATTCCTTTGCAAATTCTGAGATAACAAGGACATCGTGCAGCGGCACGCGGTCGGGCACGAGGAGCAGGAGTTTGACACCAGCCTCGATGGCCTCAAGTGCGGCCTCTTTGACAAGCGGTGCAGGCACGAATATCGCTGAGGCATCGAAAGGTCCGAGCGCATCCCAAGCCTCTTTCACCGTGTCGAAGACCGGGACACCGTGCACCTCTTGGCCACCACGCCCAGGTGTAACGCCTGCAACAACCTTCGTTCCGTATTCGACCATGAGTTTTGTGCGGCGTCTCCCTTCACGCCCTGTAATTCCCTGCACAAGGACACGGGTGTTTTCATCGATTAAAATTGCCATCCCAAAGCCTCCTCTTAAGTTGGCATGTATTATAAAGCTGCACTCCCAACCTCAATCTGCGGCACTAACCGCCGCACGGGCAAGGACGATACTTGATGACCTCGAAGCGTTTGGGCACAATCTTGCTCAGCTCGTTGCGGAGTTTTGCGGTTTTCACACCCTCAAATTCCTCATAGACTGCGAGGACAAGGTCATAGAACTGCCGCTTAAAACTGAGGAGGTCGTCCTCCGAATCGAGGTTGCCTTTCCAGACCAACTTGCCGTTTTCCAAGAGCTTGAGCGTTTTGGTATCGCAATCATATTGGAGTTCATGGCCGTCAAAAAATGTGTATTTTTCGAGGTTTCCATCCCTGACGAACGCCTTGATCCTCATGGCGATAAACTCCTTTTCATTTGGCTCAATATTTTATCCCGATGGGATGCAAATTGGAACATCTGCAAATTTGCACAATGGCAACTTGGAGTTCAATGACCTGGAACTCAACGAATTATGATGATTTACGACATTCTGACTTGACCTTTACGAACCAACGAGCAAGCTCAAACGCCTTGTCAGATTCGCCCTTCAAGCGATACAAAGTAAGAAGACTATCCGCAACTTCCTCTGTTAGAGGATGGCGACCTTGATGCTTTTTCTCTAAGATATTCAGAGCCTTTTGAAAAAACTCAATAGCCCTGTCAAATTCGCCTTTGGAAGCGTAGGCCCCGCCGAGATTGTTATAAGTCGTTGCAGTGTATGAATGTTCCTGTAACCTCCAGCCAGTTTTGTCGGAGATGGTAAAGAAATCGGACAAAGGTTTCAACAGCACAATCCCCATTTTTTGGCGTTTTGATTTCAGATGATTTAAACTTTTCGGCCTTCATTCAAGGACAAAGGAGCGAATCGGTGATGAGCAGGCTTGATTTGATTCAAGGCAATGAGGCGTGTGCACTTGGGGCTATCAAGGCCGGAGTTAGATTCTTTGCTGGCTATCCAATAACGCCGTCGTCCGAGATAGCCGAAATTATGGCGCGTGAGCTGCCGAAATGCGATGGCATATTCATCCAGATGGAAGATGAAATGGGAAGTCTGGCTGCTGCGATAGGTGCTCGACTCGCTGGCAAAAAGGCGATGACCGCAACATCAGGACCCGGATTCTCACTTATGCAGGAGCACATAGGGTTCGCTGTTATGGCCGAAACACCTGTCGTCGTGGTAAATGTCATGCGTGGGGGGCCGTCAACCGGTCTTCCGACGATGCCATCACAGGGGGACATCATGCAGGCACGGTGGGGCACTCACGGAGACCATCCAGCTATTGCCTTCGCACCAAAAGACATAAATGAAACTTTTTGGTTCACCGTTGAGGCCGTTAACACATCCGAAAAGATGAGGATGCCGGTGTTTGTCCTCATGGACGAGGTCTTATCCCACATGCGCGAACCTATGGAAATCCCGGATCAGGTTCAAACATGGGAAGCACCGCCGATCGAAAATCCTGAATCTCCTTTTTTGCCTTTCAAGGAAGGGACAGAGGCGTTTGCACCCGTCCCGATTTTCGGTCAGGGCTATCGATTTCATATCACCGGACTTACACATAGACCCGATGGATTTCCAACCAACGATCCGAATGAGATCGAGCGCAAGATGCTCAGGTTCATCAAAAAAATGGAGATCCTCCAGTCCGAGATCCTTGATAAGAACCCCGACATGCACTACGAAAAAGTGGAGTTAGAAGATGCCGATGTTGTTATAGTTGCAATTGGAAGCGTGGCGCGCGTCGCACAGGCAGCCGTTGAAGACCTCAGAAGTCAGGACATCAAAGCCGGCCTGCTCAGGCCGAAGGTCGTGTGGCCGTTCCCCGAAAAGCCGCTCAAGGAGATCGACGGCAATGTCCAAGCAGTGTTCGTCGCGGAGATGAATCAGGGACAGATGGTCTATGAGGTGGAACGAATCCTCAAGAAAACGCCTGTCCATAAAATCAATCAATTCAATGGGATGCTTATGTTCCCCTCAAAGATCGTCGAAGCCGTCAAATCCACACTGAGGTAAACTCTCTGTGATTTGTTGAAAATCAAGGAGAATTCCTGATCGGGCGGTCCCCCACATCTCGGATTGTCTGACCGTTTTAAGGTCAGCCGTCTCCGAAATGCCTTATTTTTGAAAAACTTAGACTGTCGATCTTCAATGGCTATTAGGCAATCGATTTCCAGTATCGGGATAGCCGAATTCTCAGTGAAACAATCTTGCTGACCACTTGCGCAACCTCGTCCCCACTTGTCGAGAGGCGAGGGAGACTCCGGTTCTTCCCCTCTGGGGAAGGTTAGGATGGGGGCAAAATTCGCCTCTCCCTCTGGGGGAGGACGCAGGTGGGGGCAACACCTTGACGGACAGCTTGTTCAACAACCGAAACGGTGGAATCGATTTGGGCGCACCGCTTGTTCACCCCTCGAACACCTTACAGGTATCTCCTCTTTCACCTCTCTCGGCCTACCACTGGAGTGCTTCAATTTATTGATTCAAAAAGACTTTTTCAGAACTTTACTGTCAAAGCTGGGAAGCGAACACAACCAACAACTTGAAGACAACCATATCGCTTTCCTTTGCGCTGAGTTCTCGAACAACACCGTGTCCAAAAGCAAGCGATCGGCAATCGAGACGGCAAAAGTGTCATCGACCTTGCTGCCTTCCTCTGGATTTCAACTCGAACTATAATCAAAA
>QNDP01000077.1 GCA_003645975.1 Candidatus Hydrothermota bacterium
GCCTGAAACGGCACCATCACCTCGTAGTCCTCAACATAATCACCGACCAACACAAGTATCTTTTTAGCAGCCATTGACTTAACCTCCTTTTTTGGACTTAGTGCGAATTTTATCACTTTTTAGTGGTATATGTCAAGTTGTGCATAACGCCCTGCGACCAATCGTATCCAAATTTTGGGAGGAACACACGGATGCGAAAAATCGGCAGGGGCTGACGGGGTCAAGCACCGCCATGCCCCCACCGTGAGGGTGCCTATGAGAGCTCGGTTCTATTTTTCCTTGTTGATCCACAGGAACTTGGTGAAGCTTCTGTCTCCGTCCGTTCCGTCCATCTTCAGGATGTAAATTCCAGTCGGAATCCCTTCAGGCAGTCGCATTTCTATCAAATTCGATCCTCTTTTTACATCGAGCAGGCGTCTTTTCACCAGTCGGCCGTCGATGTTGAAAACGAGGATGGTGTCCTGACCGATTTTGACAAAATTGTTAGGTCCTTCGGAATCGTCATAGTGGTCAAATTCACAATAACCGACGATGTCGTTTTCCATGTTCCACATCATGAAACCGGTATATGTGCCTAAGAAAACGAGATGAGGTTGGTAATACTTGACGGTGTAAGGAGTTGTGCCCATGCTCGTGTGATAAACCATGTAATTTGCCCATGTCGGGGTAGCCAATATGAAACTTATCATCAATGGCTTAGCCCATTTCATGCTTTATCCCCCCTCATTTGATGACTAAGACTTTACGCCGAATGGATCCATCGTCCACAAAATAAACTCCGTTCGGGAGGAGGAGTTTTGTTCCTTTGCCTTCGTAAATCATGTGTCCATCAGGCCGCCATACCTGATATGTAACACCCTGAATCTTCTTAAGTTGGAGAGCGCCATGCACGACTGTGGCGCCCTGATAGGGACTCGGATGAGCACACGGTCCGCCGCCCTCACCGAGACCTGTCGGACTTTCGCACAATGTGTTGACATCAAAAGGACAACTGTTGCTTACGGTGTCTTCCGTAACTGTGACGGTTTGAGAGGAGACAGGTTTGTCTGAACTGGTGAGCACGAGGGAAGATGTTGTTCGACTCTCATCTCCGAAATATTCACAGCTTCCCGGAAAAGTTCCGTCGGACTGCATCGTTACCAACAGATAATCTTTCATGTTGTAAACATTTTTGTTTCCAGCGAATACGAGCTGTCCACCCGGTGTCTCCATAATGTTCACTCCATAATAGCCCTCGTTAACTTTGCGGAAGCGCCTTGTCCAGAGGATGTTTCCGCTTGAGTTGAACTTCATGAAAAATGTGTAGTCGAACCCTTGGCCATTTGGATCTGCGTCTTCCTGAATGCCGAGAGCCACAAAATTGCCATCAGAAGTCGGAATTACGGCCACCAAAGAATCATGTTTGTCTAACAAATTGAATGATTTAGCCCATTCCACATTCAATTGATTGTCGATTTTCAGGATGAATGCATCCAAATACCAAAGGGTATCTGAGCACCCCACGACGAAATACCCATCGGGAACCCTCAGAATATCAAAGACTTTGAACATAGTCGCCGTCTCTCTGGAATAGACCCGGTTCCAGCCAACATCGCCGTCTTGAGAAATTTTTGTTACGCCGAACCGATTTTGGTCGCTCATGGAAAATGTGATGATCAGGATGCTGTCGTCTGCAATCTCCAAATTGCTCAGTTGTTCATCGGTATATCCTTCGATGTCATAGACTTTTGACCACACGAGTCCGCCGTTTGAATTGAGTTTGACGATGCCGGCCGAGTCGAAAGAGATATGAAATCCTATGTAAAAGTAGCCGTTTAGCTCCCTGATGCTTTTGATTTTTGAATACCCTCCATCGACGATATAGCGTTTATCCCATTGTGTTTCGCCGTCCTGTGTGAACTTTATTACCCTGAATGTGTCTCCGGAGCACGGGCTGACCATGATGAAATTGCCGTCGGATGTCGAGATGACATCGCTGCATCCACAGGTCGAATAGCTTCTATACCATTCGATGTCCCCTGTTGAATCAACTTTGATGCAGATAGGGCCTTCTCCCGAAGATGTTCCACACAGCACATAACTTCCGTCGTTTCCAAGTGCGAATTGAACCATGCTCTCGCTTGCTCCCGGTGTCCCGTAGGTTTTGGCGAAATAGCGGAATGCACTCAGTTCCATAGACATGAGGGTCAAAACAGCCAACACAAGTGCCAATTTTTTCACGCTCATGGCGTCATTTCCCCTTTTGCATCACGAAGATTTTTCGGACAAAAATTCGGTCTTCGACGGCGACCTCGAGGAAAAAGATCCCGCTGTGCGGCATTCGGCTGAGCGGAACGAAGTGTTTGCCTTCGGAAAGCATGACGGATTGGGGCTGTCCGACCGTTCGACCGGAGACATCGTAAATTTTGAATTGACAACGAGATGGCTTTGGCAAATTCAGGATGACGCCGACGGCCTCTCCATCGTTCAGGAGTTTGACCGTCGGCAGCGGTCTCGGCGGTGTGGCATCTTCGTTTTCAACCACCCCTGTTGCCCCTGGGTCTCCAAGCGTCCACTCTGACAACGAGGTAAGTCCATTTTTTCTGAAAAAGTTGTCTGTGGTGTTCAGTTCGCTCGGCCCCGTTGAACTCCATGAACCGTCGTAACGCCATGCCACCATAGTGCCCTCATCGATCCCGTCAGGAATGTCGGAGTCGAGATAGTGGAAGACAAGGTCAACTTCTGAGAAACTGCCATCGAGCGAGACCCTCCACCATTTGTCGATGCCGCCGCTGAGCCTGGGATGCGGCTCATGGTGGACAGCGCCTGAAAAACGAGGAGCGTTTGTCCCGAAGCCGGAGAGATCGTAAAAGTAAGCTGTCAGGACGCGGTTGCCCGAAGCGTCGTAGTGGACAACCGAACTTATGTCTCCGCTCAACTCAACCTCATCGCTGTCCGCCTCAATCGAAGCCATCTGATTGAATTCGACTATGATCGAATCGACTTTGGGCGTTACAAGCGAATCGGTGGTGCTCAATATCGCTTTGACCTGAAACCATCGGTGTCCATCGTGGAACTGATCAAATTCCTGACCGGATGTCGTGAAATATGTTCCGGGACCGTTGGGACCACGCCATTCGGCGTTTTGGAGTTCCGACAGAGTCCAGCCGCTCCTGAACTGGAATTTCACCTCCGTGCCTGTCGGAACATCGGCAGCCCACTTGAATTTAAGGAACTCGGCGGCAAACCCCAGATCGTAAGGTGCCGAAATGTATTCGCCTGAAGGGACATATCGCTTGTCCCATGAGCCCTGAGAGAAGTCGAAAAACATGAAGTCGTCGGTCTGACAGTCGATGGAATCGTTCGGATCGTTATCATCGTCAGTCGCTGCGATATAAGGGTAATAATCTTCCATGACAAAACCTTCGACCCGTCCGACCATTTTTCCGTTAACCCATGCCTCGAATCGGTCGTTGTCGGCATCGTAGATAATCCTCCAAGTGTAAAAGTTGGCCATGTTCAGGAAATAGTAAGTTCCGATCTGGGTCGTGTTCCAATTTGAGCCGTCGTAATATGCGACATAATAGTGGCCGTTGGTTCCATCGCGATGTGCTCTGAGAATCAAGTATTTGTCGCTTGTTAGGCTGTAAAATCCGAGTTCAAACTCCTGTCCATTTTCGTCTTCCATGTATTGGTGCCTCATGAGTGCGGCGGCCTCGCACGATGCCGTGCCCACCGTGTATTGGTCTCTGTCGAGCGATGACCAATGGGTGTCGCTGTTGTCGTATCCCCAGAACCTGACCATCTGATTCTGTTCATCCACATGGTAGATATTTTGGTAAATTGACCATTTGCTGGTGTTGACCGAATTGTCGTCGAAATTGTCGTCGATGAACGAGGCTGCCCAGACGGCGTCGATATAGACCCCGTAGGCGTCGTCTCCGGGTCCGGGCGCCTCGACCGAGAACATAATTTTGACCTTTGCGACATCTGACCATGTGTATCCGACGGCAAGATGGCCTTCTATGTGGGACTTGAGGTCAAATCGATAGATGTTCCACCTATCGCTGACGGTCTGACTGCGCCAGTCGTAATCCCGTATGGTGTAAGACCCACCGATCAGATAGGTCATCCATCCACCTTGAATCAGCGAGTTATCCTGATCATCGTAGGCGAAAACGATGAGAAGCACTCGGCCGTCGTAAGATATTTCCGAACTTATGGGATAAAGCTCGAAATTAAATCTTCTGAGGGATTCGAGGCCATCGACGATCATATAAGTTGCTCTGGCATAGGTGCTTTGTGTTCCGTAGGTTGCGCGCAGATGCAAGACCGATGTGCGGCCGCCGCCATCGACAACCTCAACGATATGAGTGCCGTCTCCGCTGCTCTCATCGCTCCAGCCGTCGAAATGGTCATCCGTTTCGTCAAAATAGCCGTTGTAAACTGGTATTGCGAGCCTCAAATAGCCGTCATCCTCACCCGATGGGAGTGTCGCTTGAACCCCGTTCAATGTTCCGGTTTTAAAATGTGCTTTGGTCGCCTGCACCCATGTATCCGCTGACAGGACCCCGACGGCAGCTATGACCAACAACCATCTCAGCGACTTCATAACCTCACCTCCTTTTTACCGTGTGCAAGTTTACCACTGGCGTGTTTGAAAACTTGTTTGAAACGCCGATCGGACGAGCGGAACGGTGGGGGATGGAGAGCGCCGCCTCAGTGGACTGCATTAAACTTACGATCACCATGAGACCCCGATGGACACTCGATCCTTCAAAGGCTTACATCGCATTTATCACCCTCGAGGGATTTGGATGGCCTGTTTTTGCGGTATTTGCTGTGTATCTCTATGCGCTTGGCTATTCGCCGCTTGCCGCAGGCTGGCTCCTGACACTTTGGCGCATCATCCAAGCCGTGTTCACCTATTTTTCGGGCAAATTGATGGACACAATCTCAGCAAATTACGGATTTTTGGCGATACACGGCACCTCGGTTATCACTTTGCTCATGTATTCTACTGGTAAACCTGAACTTATAGCCGCAGCCATTGTCATGGACGGCATAGCGTTCGCATTCTCACCGGCCTATCGGATTTATGAGCACTTCGCATTCACAGGTCCTTCTAAGGAAAAACTCTATGCGCTGATGTTTGCCATCTCCGAAGGCGTCCAAATGGTGCTCCTCGTCCTTGTCGGGCTGGTTTTCAAGTTCCTTTCCGAATGTGGATACGGAGATGTCGTTCTGATCAAATGGCTTTTTAGATTGACCAGCCTCGTTTCGCTTGGACTTGCGCTCTTTGCGGCCTTTGTCATGCCCAAGCCGCCGACAGGCGTTTCGACCGAGAGTTTCCGAAAATTCTCGCTCACAATGTTCAAGAAATTGCCGACCAGTCTGATCCTGATAGTGATTGCCGAATTTTTGTTGACGATGGCAGGGGTTTTGGGCGGGCTGATCTCGTCGAGCAATTTGCTCTATCGAGAATTTAAAAAACCGGCTTACACCGTGTTTTTCCTTGAATTTTTCGGTTCCTTTGCATCGGTCATAGGCTCGATTTTCATCAAAAAAGTTAACATCGAGGCGTGGCATGGTGTTGCGATAGGCATAAGCTTTTTCATGTTTTCGACTTTTCTGCTTTGGATGCGGCCGAGCATGGTGATGCTCGCACTCTATCTCGCCATGACGGGACTTGGTGCGACGCTTCAGTTCTCGTATGCGCGGAGCATCGAGCTTGAGTTCGTCAAAGAGGAATGGCGTGGCGAATATTTCGGCTTCAGGAACATGTTGGATTCACTTGGTGGCATTTTGGCGCCCGTCCTTGCGGGTTTTCTGATTACCTATTTCGGAAGCATTATGCCATTCATAGTCAAGGGGATAATGCTCATAATCGTGGTGTTGCTTTACCGAGTGGCGGCCTTAAAACGCACTAAAGCCTGAATCATTAAGTCCGTTTTCGTAATTCCTGCATGTGGATTTGGCAGATGTGCAAACTCTCATCCCGACTTCGACCTTTGATAAAGGCTGTTAGCCGATCGGCTTATGCTGTCGGGTTAAATGCCGAATTCTCAGTAAAATAGCCTGCTCAACCCTTTGTGTAACCCCCAACATCTCGGTGGTCATCCAGTCCCGTCGCCGGTTTTATCGGAATTCCTTCGCTGATAGGAATTTACGCCTTAACCTCTGGCCTCTCTGGGAAAAATGGAACTAAAGTCGGAGGGAAACTCTTCTTTTACTCAGATGTCCTTCCTATGTCCTAACCCATGTCCGATTCCCAACCGTTGGAACAGGAAGTCGGAGAGAGTCTCACCACCCCCTCCCAAGTCTTTCTAACTTTGCGCTCTAAGGCGTGTCCGTGCCGAGAGGATGCTTTCCACAAGCTCCCTGACAAGGCCAAATTTGTCAAAAAACAGGCTGTTCTCAGGGGCACTGAAAATCAAATCGAGGTTTCGGTAGCCTGCCTTTTCATATTCAAGGGCTTGAAGCATCAGCTCCACCTTATCGGCAGCACGGACTAAAATCGCCTCAGTCGTTTGACCATCCTCGAACTCCTTCCAGATAGCCGTAAGTTCGTCTCCAAGATGCCCTAAC
>QNDP01000078.1 GCA_003645975.1 Candidatus Hydrothermota bacterium
TCGGAGAACTCGCTCATGCGGTGGCCGAACATCGGCTGGCGTGCCTGCGCAAGCAGGACATCCAACCTAACTTCTGTCGGACCGGGAATAAAAAGTTTTTTGTGCATGGCAATCACCCCAAAAGTTTTGAATGGATTTTCCCGAAAATTTGGAAAATTCTATGCCTGACTCAGGATTTAGGTCGGACATTTACGATTTTATCGGCACAATCTCGGCGCCTTCCAATGCGGGCGGCAAATGATAATTGCCCTCATCATCAACAAGTTGGACGATAGATTTCGTCGGACATTTCTCGGTGACCGCTTGAGCGTTTTCGTCAACAGGTTTGTGGTCGAGAATGACAGCCAGATTGTTCCGAATCTCCATCGAGCCTTCGGGCGCTTTACGAACGCAGATTCGGCAACCAATACATGCATAATCGCAGTATTTGCGGGCATTTGCGCCTTTGTCCTCGTTTTTGCACAGGACAAACACCTTCTGAGTTATCGGCACAAGCTCAATGATGTTTCTCGGACATGCCTCAACACAGAGTCCGCATCCCGTGCACTTCTGGCGGTCAACTATGGGTATCCCTTTGTCAGTCATGTGGATAGCGTCAAAGGGACACGCCCTCACGCAATCACCGAGTCCCAAGCATCCCCAGTAGCATTCCTTGTCTCCGCCGACGGTAAAATGCGCTGCTCTACAAGTGCTTATCCCGTAGTAAATTGAGCGGTTAAGAGCGGCCTCATTTGTTCCCTGACACATCACATGGGCGACCTTGCGGACTCCAACCTCAACACCTTCAATGCCAAGTATTTCAGCTATGCGACGCGCGACTTCAGCTCCGCCGGGTCCGCATTTGTCGATCGGTGCATTCTCGTTGACGATGGCCTCTGCGTAAGCTGCACATCCGGGATAGCCACATGCACCGCAGTTGGCGCCGGGCAGCACCTCTTCAATCCGCTTGATGCGTGGATCTTCTTCGACCGCAAGTTTTTTATAGGCCAAAAGGAGAACTACGGCGAATGCCAAGCCGATGCCGCCCATTGTAAGCAACGCCAGTAGGATCACATTCATGTCATCAACCTCCGCTGATTATGCCTGAAAAGCCCATAAACGCCAAAGCGAGGAGTCCAGCGATGATAAGCGTGATGCCTCCGCCTTTAAGTGGCTCTGGCACATCAGCATATTCGAGCTCCTCACGGATGCCGGCCATGATGACGAGGGCTAAGGTGAAGCCCATTCCTGCGCCAAATCCGAAGATCACATTCTCCAAGAGGTTGTAGTTTCTCATCGAGCCGAGCAGCGCCAGTCCCAAAACGATACAGTTGGTCGTTATGAGCGGTAGGAAGATACCGAGTGCTTTGTAGAGTGCGGGCACCATCTTCTTAAGGAACATCTCGACGAACTGCACGAGACTCGCAATCACAAGGATGAAGGAGACCGTTTCGAGGAACTTGAGGTTGTAGGGGATCAGGATGTAGTGGTTTATCAGCCAGGTGACGAATGCAGTCATCGTCATGACAAAAGTTGCAGCGAATCCCATGCCTATTGCGGAACTCGCCTTGTTCGACACGCCCAAAAACGGGCATATTCCAAGGAAGTAGCTGAATACAAAATTGTTAACAAGTATCGTTGCGATTAGTATCAAAAAGAGGTTGCTCATCCCAGAACCTCCCTAATTGCATGCAAAATTGGTTTTGTTGAAGGCATAAGTTTTCCATCCAATGGGTCGTAGAAAAGTAATTCCTTTGAACACAAAAACTTGATTGTGGGTGTGTATAACGAAGGCTCGTCCAAGCTCCCGATCTCCACTGAATCCCTATCGACGAAAAGGGACAAAACTCTTTTCACATCCTCTCGGTTCTCGGCTGTTTCATCCGAGAAGAGGAGCAAAGTTCTGACCTTGGCCTTTGCCAGTTCGAGCATCTGCTGGACGAACTCTTGGACCTTTTTGCCCCCTTTGATGTGCCCGAGCAGTTCTGACAGCGCCCAGGGGTGGCCACCGATTTTTTCGATCACAAGGTCGGCCTCGCCCTCTGAAAGTCCGTTTTCGATCAAGAAGTTGCGGACTTCCGACTCGTCAAGCCACTCGACTTTGAAATAGTGAGCCGAGCCTTCAAGCCTCGACCTTGTCCAGATTTCCTCAATAAAAAATGTGTCAGATGTCGCAACAAACACATTTGCAAGGTGATAAACTTTGCTGAGCGCGATGAAGAAGTCGAAAAGTTCGTCTATGAGGTTGCGGTTTTCAGCAACATAGACATCTCTGAGTCGCTGCAGTTCGTCGAATACGATGTTGACCCTCCTACCCTTTTCGACATCCCTTCGGATTTCATCCATCATAAGGTCAAATGGGTCTAATCTCCTCGCTTTAAGCTCCTCCCATCTTGTCTTTTCCACATGGAACACTTTGAGATCGACTGCGATCCGTTCCTGAGCGCCTTTGGCCGTCCTCTCTTTGATGTCGGTCGTGCTGAAAAACAGATCTATGATGCTGTCGTAGCCTGAGATGAATTTTGTGCGCAGGTCAAACCAATAAAATGTGAATTTTTGGGGATGTGTTTCGGACAACTCCTCATAGGCTTTTAACATCAAAGTTGTTTTGCCACAGGATTTTGGTCCATAGACAAACACTATGGAGTTGGGTGAGCTCTGGAACAGTTTTTTCAGATCGTCGAGTTCCTTTTGGCGGTTTATGAACAAAGGGATTCTCACGATGTGGAGCCTCCGAATTTGGCCTGAAGCCATCTCATGATGCCGACTATGACGCCGAGTGTGATGAACGCACCGGGCGGCAGTAGCATGACGACCCAAGGTTCAAACCACGAACCTAACACCTTGTGCCCGAAAATAGTGCCGAAGCCGAGAAGCTCACGGATGATCCCCAAGGTTATGATAACCCAAGCATATCCGATGGCCATCCCGAAGGCGTCGGCAACTGCATAATGAACCGGATTTTTCGACGCAAACGCCTCTTGGCGTGCGAGGATGATGCAGTTGACCACGATCAGCGGCACGAACGGGCCGAGATTCTTGGAAATCTCTGGGAAATAAGCCTTTAGAAACAAATCCGCTATGGTAACAAATGTCGCTATGACCACAATGAAGCACGGGATACGCACTTGATTCGGGATGATCTTTCGGATAGACGAGATGATCAGCGATGAGAACACGAGGACGAACATCACAGCGCCTGACATGAACAAGCTATTTATCGCTGTGTTACTCACAGCAAGCACAGAACACAATCCCAGCAAAGCCACAAGCACCGGATTTTCTTTGAGAAGACCACGAATGAACACTTTTTTCATCGAAAGGCCTCCTTTTCGCGGTTTTCAAAAGGGTCAAAAAGCGCCGTAAATTATACAACAAAATTCGCTCAAATGCGTTAAGTTCATGAAAACACACGCCGCAATGTTGCAAGTTTGAAAGTTTTCGCTTTGATGCATAAAAGCATCCAAATCCCTCAAAATTTTTGAACATAACCAAGTTGCAGCAAAAGCCGAGCGGATTTAACCTGATAGACAACACGAGAGGGATGCTATGAAAATCTTTGTGCTTTATTTCTCCGGTGGTGGCAACACCCAACTCGTAGCGCACCACCTGTTCAACCGACTGAAACAGATGGGACACGATGTTCGCATCCGTTTTGCACGCAAAGGCATATCGCTCGGAGATGTCCCTGAATTCGACGGACTTGTGGTCGGTTCGCCAGTCTATGCCTACAGTCCCGCACAAACCCTCATGGAAGTCATCGAACAATCGATGCCGACGGTGTCTGACAAGCCATCCTTCATCTTCCTCACCTACGGCGGATTGGTCGGAAACGCACACATCGAACTTGCAAATGCTTTGAAAAACAGAGGATTTAAAATTGTCGGACTTGAGGAGTTTTTGATGGCCGATACGCTGTTTTTGATGCTACTTTTCGGTCTCACAAAGCCGACGAAATGGCTCGCCGAGTTACCCAACAGGTCAATTCCCAAAAGGTTGTCTCAATTTCCCGAAAAAGTGGTTCGTTCACTGAGAGACGGAACCGAAATCGAACTCAAGTATCGCCGTTATTCTCAAAAGTTGACCGATTTCATCGCCCAAAAATTTCACAGATTTAAACCCAAACTGATCGAAAATTTCCGTGCAGACGAACGGTGCGACCTTTGCGGCGTCTGCGTAGCGGTTTGTCCCCGCAAAAACATCGAAATCTGCAACGGTCAGGTAATCTGGGGCGTGGACTGCGAATTGTGCCTGCGGTGTTACACCCTGTGTCCCAGAGACGCAATCCAATTCGGCAAATGGACACGACATGTCATAAAATACAAGCCTTACATCCCATGAAAGGCAAACTCTTTGTTGTAGGCAGCCCGATAGGCAATCTTGAGGACATAACTTTCAGGGCAGTGCGAATTTTGAGAGAAGTCGATGTTATCGCATGTGAGGACACACGAAGGACAAAAATTTTGCTTGAAAAATACGATATTTCGACCCCCATGCTCTCCTACAACGAACACAACGAACGAAGGCGTATTCCAGAACTTCTGTCGATGTTGAGCGATGGCAAAGATGTGGCTTTGGTGTCCGATGCGGGGATGCCGACCATCTCCGATCCCGGATACAGGCTTGTGCGGGCGGCGCGCGAAAACGGGTTTGAGGTCGTCGCAGTGCCGGGTCCTTCGGCTGTTACCGCCGCATTGGCCATATCAGGACTGCCGACAGATAGGTTCGTTTTTGAAGGATTCCTGCCAAAGAAGAAAGGAAAGCGTTTGAAAAAGCTTGAGGAGATTCGTGAGGAGGAGCGGACTGTGGTCGTCTTTGAGTCGGTTCATCGGATTGAGCGGACTTTGGCTGAAATGTTGGAAGTGCTTGGCGGAGACCGAAAGGTTGCCGTATGTCGCGAATTGACAAAAAGTTTCGAGGAGGTCATTTTCGGCAGGCTTGATGAGGTTGTGCAAAAATTGAGCACAATCAAAGGCGAATTTGTAATCGTGATAGGAGGTAAGTCAATTGATTGACAGAGAGGAACTAAAGGCAAAAGGTAGGAAGCTTATCTCCCCGATAGTTGGGCTTTTTGTGGCGTTGAGGGTGCCACCAAACGCATTGAGCCTCATAGGGTTTATCCTGTCGCTCGGAGTCGCTTATCTCTACGCAGTTGGTGAGATCAGATGGGCAGGTGTGCTTCTGTTCTTCGCAGGCGGTGCGGATGCCGTTGACGGCGAAGTGGCACGCAGAAGCGGGATGGTCAGCCGATTCGGCGCCCTGCTCGATTCATCGCTCGATAGGATGTCGGAATTCGTCGTGTTCGGTGGCCTGCTCTACCGATTCGGCTACGACCCATTCTGGTTTGCCGTGCTGTTCAGCGGCCTGATGTTCTCCGTCATGGTGAGCTATCTTCGTGCGCGCGGAGAGGGGCTCGGCGTGTCCGTCAAAGCCGGACTTATGGATCGAATGGGTCGCTACATTTACCTCATCATAGCCTCCATTTTAGACGGCGGTTTATTCCTTCCGCTCATGTTTATTTTTGCATTACTTGTTGCTATGACGGTTGTTACTCGATGGCTTAAACTTTATAATAACTTGAGTTAGCACTTCGTGACGGCTATTCCTGTAGAAAATCCATAATCTTCAGAAAGGAGGACTGAGATGGCAAAAGAGATAAGGGTTGCTATTGTTGGCGTTGGCAATTGTGCATCGAGTTTGGTTCAGGGCGTTCATTACTATCGGAACGCCAAAGAGGATGAGTTTATTCCCGGAATAATGCATGTCGTGTTCGGTCAATACCATATTCGCGATATTAAATTCTGCTGTGCATTCGATGTGGATGCGCGCAAGGTCGGAAAGGACATAGCTGAGGCCATCTTCGAGAAACCTAATAACACCTATAAGTTTACCGATGTGCCACCTACCGGAGGGAAGGTTTACAGAGGTCCGACACTCGACGGTATTGGCAAATATCTCAAGGATGTCGTCATCGAATCGCAGGATGAACCGGTCGATGTGGCCAAAATCCTGAAGGAAAACGGAGTCGATGTCGTCGTCAACTACCTCCCGGTCGGCTCTGAGGAGGCAACTCGGTTCTATGCCCGTGAGGCAATCAAAGCCGGTGCCGCTTTCGTTAACGCCATGCCTGTTTTCATTGCGAGCGATCCGAACGAGGCGAAGGCGTTCGAGGAAGCCGGACTCCCGATTCTCGGAGACGATATTAAGTCGCAGGTCGGCGCCACGATCGTCCACAGGACACTGGCGCAGTTGTTCCTCGACAGAGGCGTTAAGCTTGAACGCACTGCACAGCTCAACATCGGCGGTAACACCGACTTTTTGAACATGCTCGAACGCGAGAGGCTGAGCTCCAAGAAAAAATCCAAGACCCAAGCGGTTACTTCATTGCTGCCCTACGACATTGGTGAGGAAAACATCTACATCGGGCCTTCGGACTATGTCGCGTGGCTCACCGACCGCAAGTGGGCTTACATCAGGCTTGAAGGCCGCACATTTGGCGATGTGCCGCTCAACATTGAGCTTAA
>QNDP01000079.1 GCA_003645975.1 Candidatus Hydrothermota bacterium
AAAGACGGCCTCTCGGCTTTCGCCGACATCCATTGCGTTCAGATAGACCTTCGAGTTGCGAAGTGTATCGCCTGAATCGAGATGGACGATCACCAATGACACGGTGGCATCCTCTCCGAAGTTGGAGTTGTTCGTTACCAATGCTCTCGGCTGGATGGCGGTATCGACATGATAGACATTCCTATCCGGCACAATGATTTCCGTCAACTCAAAGTCGCAGTATCTCAAAACACCGGTGAAGAATGTGGTGTCGGCATCGTTGGCGGTGTTCATATCGTTCGGCAATGCCGTGTAGATCACGACCGTGTATTCGCCCGAATCCGGAACCGTGAACTGCTCAAACTCGGCACCGGAAGGCGGAATCGGACTTGGATGGACGAACACGACATTGACTGTATCCGCATAGACCAGCGTATCGTTTTTCGATGCGGATTTAGTTGCATCAAAGGCTTCTTTGGAGACAAACCTAAATTTCGCGCCCCTCGACTTCGACCTCCCAAGCCATATCTCGGCGATCACGGGCGTCTCGACCGCCACATTGCTGTAACTTTCGACGGTAGCAGAAGGATAGAACGAATCACCGACCAGATATACGTCTTCGGACGGCTCGTCGATGAACGAAACACCGACATCATAGTAGTTCACGAACATCGGTTTTATCATCGTGTCGTTGTCGCCGCTTATGGCTGTGTAAGTTGTGAAATCGCAAGGACCCGGCGTGTTGAAATGGAGCCAGGGGAACGTCAGGAGCACGGTGTCGCCCGGATCGACATCCCGGGCGGTCTGAACCTCGTGGTAGCCGCCGCAGAACTCGACATGAACCGGGATGTCCTCTTGGACATCGCCGACATTGGTAACCCTGATCTGAGGCTGCACAGAATCGCCATAGTCAACTGAATCCGCGGCAGGTTCAACGATCTCGACGATTTCGACCTCGTGATAGACAGTTGTAACTGCAAAAGTATCGACAAGCGTGTCATTTGAGTGGTTGGAATCGGTCGCCAGCACTGAGTAAAACTTGATGTAGTAAGTTCCGGTCTGTGTGGGTGCAAACATGTCGAAAACGACATTTGTTCCGTAACCGGGCGGGAATACCAAAGTTGTATCATCTTGATAGACAAGTTGATCCTTTGTGCCTCCCTCGATGGCTTCGGTTGGGACATCGAAAAGCGATTTGCGGGTAGGTTTCTTTTTCGCTGTGGTGTAGATCTCGGCATGGACTTCAAATGTGTCGGTTTCCGTGCCGACATTTTGGACATTCACAGATGGCTCAAAACCTGTGCCGATTGCATAGGTATCTTGCGACGGTTCAATTATTTCTATCAAAGCGATGTCATGCGAGATAACATGAACCGTCTTCCGTGCGGTGTCGTTGTCGTCGTTTCCGTCGCCGGGAACGATCAGATAGATGATGAATGTGTAGTCGCCGCCGACATTCGGAGTGAACGGGTCGAATTCAACGGTATCAACCGAATCGGGCTGCAAGTCCGTGAGGGTCTTCCTGTTGGAAAATACGAGCTGAGTCTGGAGGAACACCCTCAAATAGAGCGTGCAACTGATCGCTGTCTGACCGTAGTTGTGGACGATGGCGCTTGCAGTGATCGGCGTCCCGGCGAGAACGGTGTCAAACGGCACTATAACCGAATCGACGCCTCCATCCACCACAGCGCCCTGTGAGATCGAGAAACTCACCGAATCGGTGTCATTTGTTGCATTTTCGTCGGTGGTCAACAATGTGATGGCCTTTGCGTAATAAGTGCCCTCAGATGTGTAGAGTATGGAATCGCTGAGCACCCATTCCACAGAATCATGTGCCGAAACGGCCAAAACGGTGTCATAGACCGCCTTTTTCACCATTAACTTCTGAAGCACGACGCCATCGCCGAAATCGATCGCCTCAGAAGCGCCGGAACCCTTAAGCACCCTCTCCTTTGAAAGCTTAGCGGTCTGGATCTCCAATCTCACGGGCACATTTTCATCGTAATCGCCGAAATTGCGCACCATGACCGACGGTCTGATATACTGGTTCGTGTTATAGACCGCTCCATTTTCAGGTGTCTTTATTCTCGGAGAGACATCATGAATGCTTGGTCTGACAAATGTGAAGTTGTTTCCACCAAATCGATCGAGAGCCCAGCCATATCGTGGAATTGCATCGGGAGAAGCTCCGAAATTGAATCTAATTCTGACGTTCTGTCCCGGTGTTACATTTTCTATTCTGTAACGCACGAGCCTCCACTTATAGGAACGGCCAGAGAAGCAGATGTCATATTGAGGAATAGCTGGGTTATCTCCGGGACCGTAATGGACACCATAAGGCGGATCTGGATAGACCGTTTTCCAAGTCTGCAAGCTTTCGTCATAGTATTGGAAATTACCACCCGCTGGACATTTATAATCATCCTCATCCATGTCATACCAATGGACAACTGCTACCTCTATGGTGTCATTGTCTGGTATGAGTTCTCCCAACAGCGACCCGTAAGTAGACGGGAGATAATCGCCGTCCCTATCGGTTGCCCATGCCTCTGGATCGTCGAATCCGTTTCCAGGACCGCCTATTATCGGTCCATATTCCCACAAGCCCGAAGGAGGAAAAGAAGTCAAAAAAGTATCAGATTCATCATCTGAGAGCAGCTCCGTCACAGCTTCAAAATTGGCCATGGCCAACCTCAAGGTATCGTCATCTGTTGAGCTCACCACACTATACTCGCCCTCTTCTGATGGCAACCATTTTGTTCCGAAGGAGACCGTAACTGTTTCTCCGACTGCTACAAAGACATCCTCGACGGTGTCCGCAAAAACGGTGTCGCCGTCGTGAACCACATAAATCATCGCATCAAAGAACTCGTCGTGTTTTCCTCTGTTCCAATAGGTCGCTTTCAGCGGAATGGACGAATTGACCTCGTAAAGGAGTCCCATAGGCTCGTCGATCCTCTTTGCGACCACATCATGTTCCGGCTCAAGGATCTCAAAGCCGTTTCCAGCAATGTCATCGATATACCATCCAGCATCATGCGTCTGATGGCCATCTGAGGCAAACTCCCATTTCAGCAGGAAGGTGTCCCCTTTGCCGAGATAATCAGCAAGGTTAAAGCGCACAAGATTCCATGTGGTCTGATAGCCGCTGAAAGCAGGCTCATTGGGCATATACGGATTCGACGCCATAAGGACAACGGGATACCCGCCTTCAGGCACGATCAATGTCCAAGTATTTCCATTGTCGGTCGAGATTTTGAGATTACCGCCGTCGTCTCCTATCTCCATTTCATACCAATGGTAAAAATAAAGTTCTGGAGAATCAGAGGTTGCCACAAATCTGCCTGTCAAAGTCCAATGCGCATTGGTGTCATAAATATCCTCAAATTTGGTTCCCCAAGCCTTTTCGCCTGAGTGCGCATTTTCGGGACCCGGCATGTCCAAAAGGTAATACACCGGCTCCCATTCCCAGCCGTTTACCGGTGGAGAGGGATAAAGGAACCCATCATTGTCGCCCTCCAAATCGACAATGAAATCATGGACAAAAACCGTCGATGAAAGCGTATCGTCGAGCGAATACTCATCGTCAGTCAGCGAGTGGCGGAAATGAAGCAGGAAAGTGCCGAGATTTGTGAACACATGTTGACTGAACCAAACCGTATCGATAGCATCGGGCGGAAGGTCGAACACTCTAACCGTCTCAACATAGGCCTCTTTGGCCGTGTTTATGCTCAAAATGACATCGAATGTCTCGGTGGACACTCCTTTGTTCTTGACCACGGCATAGATCTGAGTGGTATCGTTTTTGAAGAAAGACTGGCTGTCGGGATAAACGGAGAGTATTCCGATATCCTGTTGAAAATCATAGGCTTGAATATCGACACCAGCCACATCGTCGATATACCAACCCATGCTCTCGAAAACGGCATCGGAACCGAAATGCCAGCAGATATAGATCGTGTCGTTGAGCGATGCGACACCGGAAAGATCGAAAGCCTCATGAGTCCACTCACTCACAACGGAATAGAACCGTTGTCCTGCAAGTGTGCCGCTGCGAGCGGAATCAGGATAGCCTCCAACCGGTGTGATGAGCGTCCATGTGTTGCCTCTGTCCGTAGAGAGTTTCAGATTTCCGCCATCATAATGCCTCTCTCCGTCCAACCAGTGCATGAAGTGAAGGCTCGGTGAATTTCCTGTTATGACAAACGCTTTGCAGAGTTTTATGTCATCGTTGCTTGAGTAGTTCCCGTCGAGGTTGGTGCCCCAGAGTTTAGTTCCCGAATGTGCCCCTCCAGGGCCTCCGACAGGTTCACCCCACTCCCACTCGGTGTTCAACGGCAGCTCGAAGAATTTACCATCGTTATCCTCGAAATCCAAGACGAAATCGGCGACTACGAGAGCCTTTGTTACAGTGTCATTTCTTGCGTTCTCGTCTCCCTGAAGCTGGGTGTAAACCACAAGTTCAAAAACGCCGTTTTCTGTGGGAACATAGGGGTCGAAAACAACGGTTGTCGTATCTCCACTTTCGAGTTCGGTTACAGTCTTAGTCGATGTGTAAATCTGCTTGGCGGTGCGGATTTCAGCCACAACATCGAATGTCTCGGTGTTCAAGCCGAAGTTTCCGACAATCGCCTTTGGAACGATATTGGCCCCTAACACGAATATTTCTTCGGTCGGTTCGATTACTTGGAGGACACCGACATCGTGCTCCTTCGGCGGCATATAGAACAGAATAGCCAGAGAATCATGCAAATCGGAGTATTGGTTGTAAGAATATTCGAGATACCAGTTATCCTGCCCTTCATCTCCTGGATGCCGACCGTTGCGCTAAGCACTTCAAGGGAATCAAGTTCGAGATATTGAAAGAGGATCCCGCCGTCTCTGTAAATGACGACCTCGAATGTGAAGGAGCCTTTGGAATAATAGTGTGGGACTTCTTTCCACTCGATGACCACGAATTCGCCCGAAGGGTCTTGATACCAATAGGCATCTCCGTTAGCGCTGGGGTTCAAGTCATCCCAAAGCGGACAGATGATATAAGGCTCAGAAGAATAAGGTAAGGACGAGTTGGAATAGTAGGCACTCGACAGGGAAGGGATACCTATAATCCCGTTGGACGAGACAGTTATGGAGTCAACTATGAGATCGTAAAACGTAAAAGAGAACGGCAGCTCGAGCTTCCTCCTGCTCTCATCCATCATATTCAGCGCAGTTCCGACATCCGAGATCTCGATCCAGTTGAACGATGGACCATCGGGTTCGTCGGAGTCCTTGAACACGTAGCCAAAGCCATCGGGGCCACCACTCCTCATCAAACTGCCCACATCCTCAAACGGTGTGTCTTCCGACGAAGATGAGGACAGTTGAGGAGAGCTGACCACCCGACTCCTCCCGCCATCTTGGGTTGGCTCTGCTTGAAGTGATAGAGCAACTGCCAGCAAAGCCAACCCAGCGAGCCTTAGCAGTTTATTACACATCACGCCACACCTCCTGCTTTTATGCTGTTTGACCAAACACACAAAGCAGTGGCTAAGCCAATCAAATTCAACCGCAAAGAGTTACTTCAGGATTGTAAAACTTCAGCAGAGGGTTTCTAAGGTGTCCCCGAGGAGGGTCAACCCTCTACCAAAGCCACACCGTCAAAATTTTAGAAAAGTGGGCGGCGGTGAGCCCGCCCTGCGTCCATGCGAGGGGGCAGGCCCACCGCCGAAAAGGTTTATTCGAGCAATATGACCTTCCTCATAGTGGAGAAGTCGCCCGCATTGAACTTGATGAAGTAAACTCCAGCCGCAACCCTGTGGTCACTCTCGTCCTTGCCATCCCACTTGACCGAATGATAGCCTGCGTTCATGGAGCCGCTGACGAGCGTCTTAACCACACGACCTCTGATGTCATAGACCTTAAGTTCGACATCAGCAGCCTTCGGCAGGCCGAAGTCTATGGTAGTGCTTGTCCTGAACGGATTAGCGCCGCTGATGTTCATGAAGAAGACCTTCGGAATCTCGACGCCATCACCCGCAGCACCCGTAGCACTCACCACGAGCATCGGCACGACCATCGAGTTGTTCTCTATGTTCGGATCGCCAACCTTGCGAATCATTACGCTAAGCCTGTATTCGCAAACGCGGGTAGGAATCCAATCCGGCGAGAAGTAAACCGTTCTGCTCTCACCCGGAGCGAGATAGCGCACAAGCTTCGAGGAACTGTAAACCAGTTCTCCCTTGTCGTTGAAGACCTTTGCGAAGACCCTGAATGTAGCGGTAGGACCGAACAGGTTGTTCCGAACGATGGCACCCAACCTGACGACATTGCCCTGCACGATTGTGTCAGGATTCTGGGTCGATCCGACGCTCCATGTAATTGCCTTCAGAATCACATCATTATAGACCTCGGTCGAAAGCTGATAGAACTCGATGGCATCGACATACCAGCCAAGAGCCGTGTCAGACGCATCGGAGAAGAAGTGGAACGACAGCTTAACGATGTCGCCGTTATGCAAACCAAGCGG
>QNDP01000080.1 GCA_003645975.1 Candidatus Hydrothermota bacterium
CATTTTGCTTCTTTCACTTCTGTTTGCACTCAGGCCTGATGGATTTCGATTAGGACTTTCCTATGGGATGCCCGGAGGGACTGCTGGAGAGGTGCTGAAGAGCGGCAGCAGCATCGAACTCGGCCTATTCATGGGCGAAGATCGACGGATCGGCTTGAACTCACAACTTGTTCGCATTACAGGACTTGACGAGCGGTATATCCTCAGATTCTTCGGTCTTGGTCCGGAAATTGGCCTGACATTCAACCGAATATCGCTGACATCGTCGGTGAAGTTTGGGCGTTTTGAACGGCAGTTTGACGAAGGCCGTGAGGCCGGATCTTCGCTCGAATTCTACATATCCGGCTCTTTGAAGGTGCTGTCGGGCAACGGCACATCCGCCTATGTCGGGCTGGATCTGAGCGCATTGCCGTCCTCAAAGAGTCCGTTGGTGGTTTATGGACTAAAAATTGAGTTGGTGGGCAGGCCATGGGACTGAGAACATGGGCAGAGATCGATCTTGAGGCCATAAGGCACAATTTGGCCGAGCTGAAAAGACTTGCAGGCGGCCGCATGGTCGCCGCTGCCGTGAAGGCGGACGCCTATGGGCACGGCGCAGTGCCCGTCTCAAAAGCGATCGAGGACATGGTCGATTTCCTGTTGACGGCCACTGTTGACGAGGCCGTTGAACTGCAAGACGCCGGCATCAAGAAGCCGATCCTCGTGCTCGGAATCCCGCTTGATCAGGATGAGCTGGAAGAGGCAATCCGTCGGGACATCCGTTTCAATTTGGCACACAAAGAGATTTTGAAAATGGCTGCCGAAGCCGCCTCAAAACTCGGAAAGAAGGCGTTAGTCCACATGGAAATTGACACAGGGATGACCAGAACGGGTTTCGATCTGGACGAAGCAGTCGATGTGCTCCAACAGATTGGAGAAAACAGTTGGATAGAACTTGAAGGTGTTTTCACCCATTTTGCCACCGCCGATGTCGATCTTGATTTCGCACGGACACAACTCGAAAGGTTCAAAAACAACATCGTGCCGATTGTCCGCCAAAACTTTCCAAACGCTATAATCCATGCTGCAAACAGCGCTGCGATAGTGCATCTGCCCGAAGCCGTCTTCGACATGGTCAGACCCGGGATTTCCATTTACGGCCTTCCGCCCGATCCAAAGATGGAAGGCGAGATGGGCTTTTTGAAGCCGGCCATGTCTCTGAAAACCAGAGTATTACAGGTCAGAGAGATACCGAAAGGCGTGGGGATCAGCTACGGCCTGACCTTCAAATCCGACCGTCCGATGAAGATAGCGACACTTGCCATCGGTTACGGAGATGGGTATCCCCGCATCCTATCGAACAAAGCGCATTTCCTGATTCACGGCAAAGCCGCACCGATCCGCGGCGTCGTGTGCATGGATTTGACCATGGTCGATGTTACAGAAGTCCCAAATGTCAGGGTCGGAGATGTCGCCGTTGCCATCGGAAGGGACGGAAAAGCCGAGATCACAGCCACACAGCTCGCCGTCCAAGCGAAAACTATCAATTACGAAATCGTTACGAGGGTTGGAATTAGGGCTAAGCGGATCTACAAATTTCCGAAGGAGTCCGATTGGACCCAAAGATCAGAAGGGAAGGGATGAAAATTCGCCACGATTCGGTGGCTTACCCCCATTTTGTGCGTCGAATCGGTCGTCTAACTTTCATTATTTATACCTGAACTTAATCCGGGGCGTTTGAGGAGACAAAGAAGCACTTTAAGAGTAAGGTGTTCAAGGCAATAGAGGAGTTAGAGGATGCTGTATGTGAGACGGCGAACCCTTTCACACCTCAGAGATTAAAGAAGCTGACTTTTTACGCTTACATCAGGTGAACTGTATCTTATTGAATATGTGACACCATGCCCCACATCCAACCTGTTCGGACTGTGATGGCCAATGTTTTTTCTTATGCTGTTCCCTTTGAGTGTGTACCACCTTCAAATTCCTCTTCTTTCCTTATCCTTGAAAGTCTAAATATGTGGAAAATCTTTTGATATTTTGCAGCGAGGTCTTTGTTGTAAGCCCGATTTTCCCGTTTTTTCGGTTTGAAACGCCATTCTGGCGACAATTTTTGCAATGTGTCTGCGAGTTGCCACCTATGTGCGAAGACGGTTCCGTGTAGCCGCTTTACCGCTTCGATTTGTCCTTCGGTGAACCAATTTGGCTTCAACTCGACCTTAGCCACGTTCGAGTCGATCATCATGCTATCGACAAGGGAGTATTCGATGACCTTGTCGATCTCACTCCAATGCAGGTTCGATTTGAGTTTCAGGTAGTATTTGAGCTTTCGAGAGTTGTGGAAGATGCGGCCTCTTAGACTGTCAAGAAATGGATTTTTGACTCCTTCCGCCTCAAGTTTTTGCAGCACAGTGTCAGTGATCTGATGCGTAACAGGCTCATAGACCTTTTGCTGGAATACGTTCTGCATGAAAAAAAGTGAGAAGAAGCTGATGATGCCTGCTGTTAAAGGTGTAAGTATCCATCCCCAAAAGATTTTTGTCAGAATGCCGAAGTTGATTGCACGACCTCCACCACGAGCAAGCCCTATGCCGATCACACCACCGACAACCGCCTGTGAACTTGAGACCGGCACAAGTGGAATTGTGGGCAATCCAAGCCGTATCAACAGCCTCTCAAGACTTTCGGATGCAAAAATGAAAAGCACAAGCGACTCCGCAAGGACCACGATTAGCGCCGCAATGGGCGAAAGCTTGAAAATGTCGCTCCCAACCGTCTTCATCACACGATAGGAATAGGTATAGATCCCTACGGCTATCGCTATGCCTCCGAGTAGGAAAAGGATCTGCGTTCCCCTCAGGGTGAACAGCCCGAACACATTGAGGTCTTTGAAGGGGTTGGCCGTAACGAACACGCCCATGACATTGGCTATGTTGTTTGCTCCCAAGCTGTAGGCTCCAAATGCCCCGATCACGAGCAGCCCACATCTCGTGTAAAGGTCAAGCTCGAGGATGTGTATCTTGGCAAATTTGAGCAGCGCTTTCGTCAGCTTGAAGATCACGAACGAGAACGCACCGGTCAGGATGGGGCAGATGACCCATGTGGACACGATTTTTGTCAATGTTTTGGTGTCGATCAACACGCCAGCAAATATGTCCCAACCGACGATGGCTCCGACGATAGCTTGAGTTGTTGATACGGGCAGTCCGAGCTTGGTCATCCAACTGACCGTTACTGCGGCCGCCAGGGCGACGGTAAAAGCCCCGCCAAGTGCATTGACGGCGCCGAGCTTACCGAGTGTGTGCGCTGCGCCGGCACCGCTGACCACCGCACCGATGATCACAAAGACGGATGCTATGAAGGCCGCCACCTTGAATTTGACCATCCGCGTGCCGACAGCGGTCCCGAACACATTGGCCGCATCGTTCGCCCCGAGCGACCATCCTAAAAAAAGCCCGCTTAAAAGATAGAACCAGACCATTTCAAACCATGCGTTTTATTGCATAAATAGTTACTCTATCGCCGATGTCTTCTGCTTTGTCTGCTATCGCTTGAAGATAGCTGACGAAGGTGCGCAGGTGCATCTTGTGGCTTAACCGTAAGTCCTTACGGCTGAACAGATAACGCTTAATCTTCTCTCCGACTTTGTCCGATTCCTTCTCGAAGAACATGACTTTAGTGATGTGGTCGCGCACGGCCGTGATGTCTTTGAAATACGATCTGACCGCCATGACCATCTCCTCGACCGCCTCAATGCTGACATCGACAAGTGTCATGAACTGATCCGTGATCTCCGGTAGAAACTCAGGCTGTTCGATAGAGAACTCTACGATGGTGTCCGCTATGATGTTCAGGACATCGTCGGAATTTTCGAGCAGAGCGAGCACATCGCCGCGGGCCTCCGGAAGCAGCATTTCCGAATAAAGCTGATTCTCTATTTCGCGCCTCAGCCTGTCAGCGCGCCCCTCAAGTTGATCGACATGTTTGGCCCTCTTTTCAAATTCCTCGACATCGCCATCGAGGTAGTATTTGATCCCCTGTTTGAACTCCAGAGCAGCCTCCATGATTGTGTCGAGGAACTCATCTATTCTGCCCTCAAGTGCTTTGGTCTTTTTCAGAACCGAGAACATCATTTTACTCCTTTTTGTATTTGAAAACGGTGTCCGTCTTGGTTGCACCAAGATACACCCAATCGGCCATTTTCAGTTGTAATTTTTTGAAAAATTCGTTGCATTTCTCAGCGGCATCCTTTGGCATGTTGTCGTAATCACGGATCTTGCAGTCGTAAGAGAACTCGGCGACAAGTGGATGTGTTGTGTCGCCTTTTAGATACCAAACCGTTATGTCCACCATTCCGTTAATGTTATCGCCAAATTTGAGCATTCCGGGCGAGATCTTCCTTTCGTCAACGATGACACCGTTGACCGGCTTAAGCACAGCGTCCGATGGGAGTCCGAGTTTGGACAGCACCGGGAAGAACCTTGCGAAATCCTCCAACTTGCCGCTCAGTTTGTAATCGATCTTTTTGACCTTAGCGCTCTTGGAGTAAATCGACCTCATACTCCCGAGCGAATCCTTTGCAATTAAAATGGCCTCTTCAAATTTCGATTTCGTTCTATAACCGAATGCAGGTGTTACATCGGCCTTTTGCGACTCCTCAAGCACATTGCTGCAGTATTTCAATGTCAATTCGTAATCCCCGCGCGGCTTGTCGTCGTATTTCCTCCTCATTCTCAAGATGTAGTTCCTTTTGCGCAAATCGAAGCTATCGGTGTCGTAGAAGATCACCTCTTGCCGATACTCTTTAAAAGGGTCGTTGGCCTCAACTACTTCGATGCCGAGTTCGTGAGCGAAGATTTTGACTGTGTCCCAAATTGCACGGAATGCGGCCGCCCTATCTTGAAACTTCTCAGGTTTTAAGAGGATTTTGTATTCACAGGAGTTGATTTTGGTAAGCCTTGCCAAAGCGATGTTGACGAAGGCCAACACCATGAGGATCGAGAAAATCTTTTTTCCTTTCACGTTATCGCCCTCCTTCCTCTTCTGCGGATTTTACATCTTCCAAATTACCGCAGACACGATTGCGGAAAAACGGATCGATAACTTAACACTTTAAAATCCAAGTGGTTGTGTCTTAAAAGAGTTGCTTTTAACTGTGGAGATTGGCGCAAGGATACAGCAAACGGGCAAAAGATAACAAGCGACGCCAGTTCTCAGTAACTTTGTTTGGAACGAAGGACTTTATGTGGAATTTGGCCTTGCCGATCAGGATACTTAACGGCTGACATAGGGCAGCCCTCAGCTTGGTCCTCCCCGTAAGGGGAAGAAATCTGAATATCCTTTATCCTTCAGGAAGGGTAGGGTAGGAGTTATTTCTCAATTGTCAACGGTTGAGTGTCCTTACCAGCAAAGCCGAATTTTTACACAAATTCCTTTATTGCCAACAGAATTGTCAACAGCCCTTTGACAATGAATAGATTTTCGGCGCCGTTCATCATACAAAAATTTGCCAAGAGAACATAATCTATCACAGGAACAATAATCAACCCCGCATTCCACCCTAAGCGCTTCGGCCGGAGTTAGTTTTTGTGCTCTCCACGATGGGATTTCGGGCGTTACATCGCAATTGACCGCAAGTTTGTTCAATAATATCATTTGCCTGCGATTATGAAAGTCCAAAGCAATCCCAAACGGATAAAAATGATTTACAAACAATGGGTAGAAGTGCCGCAGCCTTTCAAAAAGTTTGTATGGGACGCAATGGATGGCAAAGCACCACTTGAAAGTATCATTTTGAGAGTTCTGACTTATGGCAAATTTGAAGACATAAAAAGGCTTTACGAAATGTATCCGAAGGAGACACTGAGCGTAATCGAGCGATATCCGGACATCAAGCGCGGCGTTAGATACTGGATTAAAAAGTGGGCAGGTGGAAGAGATGCGGGATAAATTATTTGAGTTAGCCCGAAGGATTCAACCGCATTTTAAACGGTTCTATCTTGCAGGTGGAACTGCTCTTATGTTCAGGTATAACCACAGGTTAAACGAAGACCTCTATTTTCTTTCGCCGCATGCTTTTTCCGTCAACAGGTTGATTGCAAAGGTTAGAAGACTTTTTCCCGTAGAATCTTATGAAATCCTTGGTGATAATGTGGATTTCAGGGTCGAAGGAGTGCAGGTCTCTTTTGTGTTCTTCCCGTTACAGAATATCAAAAAGACGGAGAGGTTTAAAGGGATTCGGGTTGTGAGCGACTATGACATATTTCTTAACAAAATCTATGCTGCTGGGCGTAGAATCGATTGGAAAGACCCATTTGATGCGGCTTATCTTCTGAAGATCCATAACTGGTCTCGCGAACAGGTGAAGCATGATTTCGAGCACAAGTTCCCATCGCAATCCTTTGAGATATATCTCGGCGCTCTTTTGAGTTTTGAGGATTATCCCGAACTGCCCGATTGGGCAAGAGAAACACTTAAAA
>QNDP01000081.1 GCA_003645975.1 Candidatus Hydrothermota bacterium
AAAGCCCATCATCGTCTTAATCACCGGCCCTTTCACGAAATTTTTCATCATAAACAAAACCAATATCCGTTTGAAGACAAGTCTATCGCCAAACAAGCGACAGAAATGACAAGAGCCGTTTTGGATACTCGCTCTATTTGCTTGACCGATTAGCGACTAAGATGAGGGGAAGTATGGATGCCACATTACTAACTAAACCTATGTTCAAACTATTGGCCTAATCCAGGGAGTTACTATTGTGGTTCAATCATAGGATGGGCTACTGCGTCACGGCGCAATGCAGTCTCAGGGTTGTTCATAGATGTCTGGACAAATATCTGCAATTTCTCAATATGCATTTGACTCTGTGAAATGAGAAGCTCAAAATAAACGGCGATGAAAGCGGTTCGATGGTTTGGTAGGAGAGATATAAGGATCGACGATTTGCCGGAACCAAAGGTCGGGAAGGGCGAGGTGAAAGTAAAAATTACTTGGTCGGGTATATGCGGCACCGATGTCCATGAATTTACTGATGGACCGATCTTTATCCCTGTAGATGTCCCTCATAAGCTTACAGGCCAAAAAGCCCCGATCATCATAGGACACGAGTTCGGAGGGTATGTCGTGGAAGTCGGCGAGGATGTGAAATCGGTCCAAGTTGGCGATCTTGTTGCTGTTATGCCGCTTATGAGCTGTGGAAAATGCATTTTCTGCCAAGAGAACAGACCGAATCTCTGTCCCGATGCGGCCTATCGGGGACTTATGGGCGATGGAGGCATGACCGAGTTTATCGTTGTGCCTGAAAAGGATGTCCAGAAGTTTCCCGAAGGCGTTGCACCCGAACTGGTGGCTTTTGGTGAACCGTTCGCCGTCGCAGTCCATGCGCTTAACCGTGTCGGAGGTGTCAAGGGTAGAAGCGTGAGCGTGGTAGGAGCAGGCCCTATCGGCCTGATCGTGGCAAAGGTGGCGGAACATCTCGGTGCAAAACCTGTGATAATCTTCGAGTCGGATATAGGTCGGCGTCAATGTGCCAAGCGATTGGGGTTCAGTCATGTATTCGATCCACACAACAAAAGCGACCGAGAGATGTTCAGGGCATTGACCAATGGATTGGGCACGGATGTAACCGTAGATGCCGGCGGCTCAGCTATCATCTTTGAACCGGCCTTTCCTGTCGCTGGCCTGAGCTCGCTCCAAATATCCTTTGACATCACCCGACCCGGTGGGCAGGTCGTCCTCGTGGCCATCCATTTCCCACAGATCAAACTGAACATGGCCACTTTTTTGAGCAGTGAGAAATCCCTTTTTGCAAGCTGGCTTTATCTCCCAGAGGAGTTTGAACAGGGCGTCAAAGTTATAGTCGAACTCGCCGATTGGGTCCCCAAGTTAATAACAAGAAAGATTTTTATCGACTCCATTGTGGAAGAAGGACTTTTAGAGTTGGAACTTTATAGGGCCAAACATATCAAGATCCTCGTAACTCCGCATCATGAATTCTTATAGCATGGCTGGTCAATTGAATATAAATTTTGAGCCGGTAGTCAGAGCACTTGAAAATGTGCTTGGAATCAAGGGGATCGTTGTAATCGGTGAAAAGTTCGGTAAGGTCGAAATTATTTACAAATACCAACTTCCATCTGTAGCACTCGAATCCATCCGAAGATGCATTCACAAATCCGATACGTTGGGTCAGGCAATTCTCTGTGTCGAACGCGACATTGAGTTTCATTGCCCACCAGACCTTTTTGTCGTCCCGCTTTGCATCGAATTGTCCAGCAACGAAAAGACCTATGTTTTTGTTGCACGAAGATTTAAGTCCTTTGGAAATTATGAAATGCTCCTGATTCGAGAACTTATCCAGTCGCTAATGCTAACACAAAAGTTGAACGAATTTGCAAGCTCTCTCCATGTTCTGCAATCTTTTGTCGATTTCTTAGAACACGCCGTTGCCATTTCCTTCCCGAATGTATCGCTTGAAAAATTGGCGTATTTGTGGGCAGTCGAACTTCTCGGTTTTTTCAAACTTTCTGGTTCTATTGTCTCCTTCCGATTCGCTGAGGGCAGCATTTCTGCTGAGACGGGGCATATCCCTTTGAACCTAAAGATCATCCGATCGGTTACACTTAAGACAAGCGGATTAGTCAAAGGAGGTGGAAATGACAGCTATTGGGTGGTCTCCTCGTTCATCGAACCTGAGACATCCACTCAGGTTACACTTTTCAGGACATCCGAATTCCTGCCGCAGGAACTCAAACTTCTGCCTGTCGCTGTGGCAGTTGCGCACAATTCGCTTAAAAACACGCTCCACTTCCACAGGGAAGTCCAGCAGATAAGGGAGTTGAAGACCTTAAACTACGAAATCATTTTGACACTTGAAGATATGATCGAGGCACGAGACCCTATAACCAGAGGACATTCAGAACGAGTTGCAGAATTTGCTGTTAGGATGGGCAAAGCCCTCAATTTCGACAAGGAACACCTTGAAAAGCTGCGATTGGCTGCACTTCTACACGATATTGGCAAGATAGGCATCCCGGATTCCGTCCTTTTGAAGCCGGGGCCTTTGACACCGGATGAACTCGAAATCCTACATCAACATGTCGTCATAAGCAGCAGGATCGTAGAAAAGATAACCGGTTTCAAGGAAATTGCACCCTGGGTTGCACACCATCACGAAAGATGGGACGGCAAGGGGTATCCTGACGGACTCGTCGGAATGCAGATCCCGTTTGAGGCGCGGATATTGGCCATTGCTGACTCGATTGAAGCCATGCTATCTGACCGTGTCTATCGACGCGCTCTGCCTTGGAGCAAAGTCCGTGAGATACTCAAGGAAGGCGCTGGCAAACAATGGGATCCGGAATTGGTCAAGGTTGCACTTAGCGTCTTCAAGGAGGAGCCGCCCCTCAAGGGACTCAGAAAAGAAATCGACTTTGTTGGAAAAGAGGTTATGGAAATCAGGCTTAAAAGTTCGCTCGCCTATTGGCAGATGTCGCTCCTCAATGTCCTGAAAGAGATATTGAGGAAGGATAAGCGTTCGGACGAAAAATTAGCCGAAATTTTGACCTTGCTTTATGAAAACTCCGGTGTCGAACTCGTCGGTGTGGTCGGTTTCGACGGCGATCACCTCCGCCCTCTGGCACTGCTCACTGAATTTGATGTCGATAAAGAATTCTTGAAGCGCCTGAAGATCCCAAAGAACCATTACAGGGATTTCATCTTCTCCGAGATTGAGAAGCGCTATCCTTCTTTGACATGGAACCTTATCAAACCGATAAAGCTGGGGGACAGGGACAAAGGCCTGCTCATAATCGGCGCATCGGAGTCCGAAAGCCCACTCCTGCAGGATGAGGACTTTTTGGAGTCATTCGCAAAACAACTTGCACCTTTACTTCCTGACATTCCTCCATCGAACAATCTGCCGATTGTGATCGACCCGTCCACTGGTCTCTTCAATTTGCATTCCTTAGAGCCCAAACTTGCGGATATGCAGCGCATAACGATAGGCTGCATCCAATTCGACGGTATCGAAAAAATCGTTGACATTTATGGAAAAAGCCTTGCAAATTGCTTGAAAAGAGAGATTTTGAAACTCATCCGCAAATACCTCCATGAGTCCGCTATGATGGCGCATTTTCAAGCTGATAAAGTTCTTGTCCTCTGCAATTGTGAAGCCCGAACTCTGAGGCAAATCCTCTCAAAATTCCGCACAGAATATGTCGGAAAGTCCATTAAGATAGGACCTGAGTATCTTGAGATACCCGAACTCAATTTTGAGATTCTCGGAACCGTCAATAAGCTCAAGGATCTGTGGAAATTACTGAGGAATTTTTTCGGCTAATGCCTTCCAGAACCAACTGACATCAAATTCTTGGAATTGTCGGAATAAGGGTTCATGATTTTTTGAGGGTTTAGCCTCAAAATCGGTTGGGTTTTAGGAGAGTTTTTTGTTCACTATTTCGGCCAATTTCTTTTGGAGCAACCGAGCCATGCCGATGTTACCGTCGGCTCTCAATGCGATGCTGGTGTAAAAATCCTTGTTGATAACACGGGTGATAATGACCGCCTGATCCGTGCTCAAGATGATCTCCTCGACATCGTCGGGGACAGAACTCATGAATTTGAGTGCTTTTCGGGCATGTCGGATCATGTGGGCGAACTCGGCATCTGCGGCTGTGGTGTCGAAGTTTTCTATCGTGTTGTAATCTCCGAGCGATATGCCATCCATTCCGATGATACCAGCGGCGACTGCTCCATCGACATTTTCAACTATTGTCCTGAGCAACTCTTTGATACTCATGTCCTCTCTAAACATCGTTCTCCTCCTCACGATTCGCTGAACAGCGGCCTCTCTTTGAGGATTGAGGCCAATTTTCTCTGTAAGAGGCGGGCCATTCCGAGATTTCCGTCGGACGTGATCGAAAGGATCAAGAAAATTCGAGGTGTTACGAGCCTTGCGAGGTGGATCATCCTTTTCGATATGAGCATGATCTCTTGGAAGCTACCGATCTGGCCAAAGTTTTCGACTGCGACGAGTCCGTGATTGACCATGTTGGTGAGTTCGGCTGCGCTGGCCTCTGGGTTGAGTTCTGAAACCTCTTTGACATAGGTTGCGATAGGCAGGCCATCGTTGGACAAAATACTTGCATAAACTGCGCCTTCTACCTGTTCAACCAACTGTTTAAGCAACTCACTCTCATTTGCATTAACATCCAACATTTATCTCAACCTCCTTTCTCGTAACTCCTTAATCTATTGCCTATTTTAGACTTTCGCCATGTGAGAGGTCAAATGTTTGAGGCTATTGGAAATTTGGATTGTAATGATGGACTTTGTGTGAAAATTTGATTTGGCTGACCCAAATGTTTGACATTTTAACATTCGGCGAATTATCTCCACTCTAACCGATGCTTTCCTCGCCTTTTAGGAAAAGAGGTTTCATGCGAAGTTAGATCCACATCCACGAGCAAATCATGACATAGCTGACGACGAGACTGGACAACAACAGAGAGTGAGAAGCTACGCCAGAAAATTCAGCGGTGTGAAAACTATCTTACTGGAAAATCGATAGTTATATCCGATTTCAATATCTAAACGGCGCATGGATTACCTCACCCTCCAGAGTGGATGTTGACCGAGCGGTATTTTGACAGGAACTCCTGCTTCCATTCCAAAAATTCATTGTTGATTATGGCGTTGCGCATCTCACTCATGAACTTGGCAAAGAAATAGAGCGAATGGTAGGTGGCGAGGCGCGGCGCCAAGATCTCACCTGCGTTGAAAAGATGGCGGATATACGCCCTCGTAAATGTCCGACACACATAGCAGTCGCATTCGGGGTCGAGCGGTGTGAAATCGCGCGCATAGATCGCATTTTTGATCACCAGTTTGCCCCTGTGTGTGAAGACCGTGCCGGTTCGGGCGTTCCTCGTCGGCAGAACGCAGTCGAACATATCGACACCGTGTTCCACGCCGATAATGATGTCCTCCGGATAGCCTACGCCCATGAGATAACGGGGCTTGTCCTCTGGCAGGTGTTTGACAGCGGCTCTGATGGCCTCGACCATCTCGACCTTCGGCTCCCCGAGCGCCAGTCCGCCGATGGCGTAGCCGTCGAACTCCATAGCCACCATCTCAACAGCACATCTTTCGCGCAGGTCGGGATAGACGCTTCCCTGAACGATTCCGAAAAGCGCCTGCTGTGACCCGATTTTCTCCTTGTGCTCCTTAGCCCGTTTCGCCCATCTGAGGGTCAGTTCCATAGCCCTCTCGGCTTCGTGATACGGCACGGGGTAAGGCGACGGCTCGTCGAAGATCATGATGATGTCGGCGCCTATGTTCATCTCGATCTCCATAACCCTTTCGGGCGTAAATGTTATGTAACTTCCGTCAATGTGGGAGCGGAAGGTTACGCCGTCCTCACTGACCCTGCGCAGATCGCTGAGGCTGTAAACCTGAAATCCACCGGAATCGGTGAGCACAGGACGGTTCCAGCCCATAAATTTGTGGATTCCACCGATCTCCGCTATGAGGTCGTCGCCCGGCCTCAGATGCAGGTGATATGTGTTCGACACGATTAGTTGAATCCCGATCTCCTCAAGTTCGCGCGGGGACATGGTTTTGACCGTTGCCTGCGTGCCTACGGGCATGAAAACAGGCGTCTCGACATCGCCGTGCGGCGTGTGGATGACACCAGCCCTTGCGCCACTCCTCTCGTCAACTGCGACTATCTCAAAACTTATCATAGGGCGTTGGATTTTAATGGCAAAAAATGGACATTTCGAGCTATAATCTTAGCCGCCATGAAATTCACCATCATTTTCGATAACTACAAGATCATCGACAGGTTGAAAACAGGCTGGGGTTTCTCGGCCTACATAGAGGCCGATGACGAGGCCATGCTTTTCGACACCGGTGCCAACTATAACACTTTGTTCTCCAATGCATTTGAACTCAACATCGACCTATCAAAACCGGA
>QNDP01000082.1 GCA_003645975.1 Candidatus Hydrothermota bacterium
GAGAAAAGGCAACATGGTCATCGGGATACTCCTTCTCGTGATAGGTGTCGTCCTTCTGTTCAAAGAGCTGGGTTTGGTGCAGTGGGAACAGGTGAAGGAGCTTGCACGCATGTGGCCTGTCCTCTTGATATTCTGGGGACTTGACATATTGATACCCAAAAAGTTGCTATGGCTTGAAGTCATCTTGATCTTGGCCATCATCGCTCTCATTCTGCTGTTGGCTTTCAAACATCCTTTAATCTATCGAGAGGCGCAGTTTCTGTCATGGACAGGCCGTTAGCCAAAGAGATTTTGACGAAAATCGGGGCATTCATCGAGATCGTAAGGCCTATCAATGTGTTGATAACCGTTTTCGTGGCGCTGGTCGGCCTAAAGATAGCACGGGGTTTTGACTGGGATGTCGTTTTGGCTTTGGCGACGCTGTGCGCATTCGGAAATGCTTTGAATGACCTTGTCGATGCAAAGCTCGATGCAGTCGCACATTCCAAAAGGCCGATACCTTCGGGACGCCTGTCCGGTCACGAGGTCAAGATTTTGGTGTTTGCACTCTTAGGTCTCATCATGCTGTTCAGTGCAGGGATGAAGCCGATGGGGGTGCTGACCTTGTGGGTGACGGTCGCAGTTGTGGCGGCTTACGATCTGAAGTTGAGCAAGGTGCCGCTGATAGGCAACATAAGCGTTGCGTTCGCCACAGCGATGGCGTTCATAGTCGCCGGTGCCGCCATCGGAAATTTAAACTTTCAGTTGTTTGAGGCTGCACTTCTGGCGTTCACTTTTCACATGGCAAGGGAGATGGTCAAAGACATTGAGGACATGAATGCGGACAAGTTGTTCGGCAGAAAAAGCCTGCCCATAATCGCCGGCGTCAGATTCACCGTTATGTCAGCGAGGCTTTTCGGAATACTTTTCGCCGTCGTTTCGCTGATCATAGCTTTGAGGTGCAGGTGTCCGGGATTTTTGGTCTTTGCGGCGATCTCAAATTACATCGTCCTCAAAACATTGTTCGGACTGAGAGCGACCGTTGACCGCAAAAAGTTTTCAAAGGCCAGTTTTCGGTTGAAAATCGCTATCATTCCGATTCTTATGGCTTTGGCTTTCGTATGAAGGGGATAAACCGCAATTCCGGGAAGAAGGAGGAAGATGCCGATGAGTGAACGGAGATTCAAATACTTCGATTTCGTCATGGCTCTGTTCGTTACTGTCCTGATAATCAGCAATATAGCGTCATCGGCCAAGATTGTCGATTGGGGGGTCTCCCTTTTCGGACTGCCGCTTGCGTTCGACGCCGGGACGCTGCTGTTCCCTATCAGCTACATCTTTGGGGACATCTTGACGGAGGTTTACGGGTATCGCCGCTCGAGAAGGGTGATCTGGGCTGGGTTCGGCTGCCTTGCGCTGTCCGCATTCACACTTTGGATCGTCTCCATCCTGCCGGGCGAGGCCACATGGGAGCAACAGGTCGGTCAACATGCCTATGAGGCCGTTCTCGGAGGGATGATCTCGGGCGGGATCGTGATCGCAAGTCTCACAGCCTACTGGATGGGCGAGTTCTCCAACTCGTTCGTTCTGGCGAAGATGAAGATTCTGACGAAGGGCAGGTTCCTGTGGATGAGGACGATCGGAAGCACACTGGTCGGCGAAGGTGTTGACACGCTGGTCTTCGTAACGATAGCGAGCGCTTTCGGTGTGTTCCCCTGGCAGCTCTTTGCGACCCTGACGGTTACAAACTACATCTTCAAGGTCGGCATAGAGGCCGTCATGACACCTGTAACTTACAAGATAGTCAATTTCCTCAAAAAAGCCGAAAATGAGGACTACTATGACCATGACACCGATTTTAACCCGTTCAAAATTGAGGCACTTGCATAAAATTTTGCTCTTTGCCCTGATTTTGGGGCTGGCTCATTGTGAAAGGCACAAGTCGGATCGAGAGGTTCCGAAATCTGAGGAGATGGAAAAAGTCAGCGTAGTTCAATCGAAATTAGGTCGCAAGATTTGGCGACTTCAGGCCGACCGACTCGAATTTCGCGGCGACACCACATGGGCAATTGACATCATTCTGACCTTTTTTGACAAGGGTGGTCATGTCGCATCGACCCTTTTTGCGGATTCCGGGTTCGTGATTCAGCCGCAGGGTGATATGGTGGCCTACGGACATGTCTATGTCATAAGTTCCGACAGTTCAAAATTGTGGACTGATAGCCTTGCTTGGAATTCGGACGACGAGATGATACGCACTGACGCCCATGTCAGAATCGAGGACAACGGTCGAATACTTGAAGGCGAAGGACTTGAGTCGGATGCAGCATTAAAACGAATCAAAATAAAGGGTGAGGTGATAGGTCATGGAGAAGTTGGAGAAAGAAGTTCAACAACAGGAAGATAAATTTGATGACCTTATCGAAAAAATTGCGCGCAGGGTCGTCGAATGGCGGCTCTCGGTGCCTGCAATCGTGATGCTCGAAAGCTCTAAGCCTTTGTCCTTCCTTGCCAGCCAGTTGCTTGTGTTTTTCGACCCAATTGTCAAAAGTTTCTTGACTGTCAGGGACTACGACAGATTCGTCGAAATGCTTGAGGACAGGTCGAACATCGAACGGTTGATTCAGCGCATAGAGGAGCTTGAGGATCAATGGAGCTACGATAATCCTTTGGACGAGAATGTGAAAAGTGAAAGCTGATTCGGAACGGAAAAGAGTCCGGAACATTCAAATCCTTGCCGTAGGAGAGAGCTTGCAGGTCGTCGATGAATTTGCTTGCCTGATTCTGCAAGCCGCTATGGGTTGCAGTAAAATATACACTTTCCTTATCAACATCTTGCGAAAACAAGGAGAATCTTTTGATGGAGGATAAGAAACAAATAGGCGAGATTATTAAAGTTGCTGGGCCACTTGTGGTCGCCAAGAACATGCTCGGCTCGAAGATGTATGATGTCGTCTATGTAAGCGACCACAGGTTGATCGGCGAAATCATTGAGTTGCGCGAAGATAAAGCATCGATACAGGTCTATGAGGACACTACGGGCATAGGCCCTGGTGAGCCCGTATATCCCACAGGAGAGCCCCTCTCGGTCGAGCTCGGTCCCGGACTGATCGGAGCGATCTTCGATGGAATCCAGCGGCCTCTGGACCAAATTGCGGCGAAAGCAGGACACTTCATCACACGCGGCATCCACCTTGACGCACTTCCACGAGACAAAAAATGGCATTTTGAGCCGATCGTAACCCGAAAGATCCTAAGCGAAAAGGGGGTTAAGTTTGAAAAAGTCAAGGAGATAAAGGTCGGCGACCGAGTGGAACCCGGTGATGTCATCGGTGAAGTTCAAGAAACTCCACTCGTTAGACATAAAATTCTTGTGCCGCCCGATGCGAAACCCGGCGTCATCGCAAAACTCGAGGAGGGTGATTTCACGGTTGACGAACCTGTTGCCATCGTAAAAGCCGACGACGGCGAGGAATACGAGGTCAAGATGGCTCACAGATGGCCTGTGCGTGTGCCGAGACCCGTCAAGGAGCGTCTGTTCCCCGACATCCCGATGGTTACCGGTCAGCGTGTCGTTGACACCTTCTTCCCGATTACGAAGGGCGGAACCGCATGCATCCCAGGGCCTTTCGGCTCTGGCAAAACGGTTGCACAGCATCAGTTTGCAAAATGGTCTGATGCCGACATCGTGGTCTATATCGGCTGCGGCGAGCGCGGCAACGAGATGACGGATGTGCTGATCGAGTTTCCCGAATTGAAAGACCCGCGTTCGGGGCTGCCGTTGATGAACCGAACTGTTTTGATCGCAAATACATCAAACATGCCTGTGGCCGCCCGTGAGGCATCGGTCTATACCGGAATCACAATAGCCGAATACTTCCGCGATATGGGTTACTCGGTGGCGTTGATGGCCGATTCGACCTCAAGATGGGCTGAGGCCATGCGCGAAATCTCAGGCCGACTCGAGGAGATGCCCGGTGAGGAGGGCTATCCGGCTTATCTCGCTGCACGTGTCGCCATGTTCTACGAGCGCGCAGGCAGGGTTATCTGTCTGGGTTCCGAAAACCGCGAAGGGTCGCTCACGGTGATCGGTGCGGTTTCACCGCCGGGCGGTGATCTTGCGGATCCGGTCGTCCAAGCGACTTTGCGTGTCGTCAAGGTGTTCTGGAGCCTCGACGATAAATTGGCGTATCAAAGACACTTCCCTGCAATTAACTGGCTCACAAGTTATTCGCTTTACATCGACGATGTCAAACCGTATTTCGACCGAGAAATCGGCGAAGATTTCTACCCGATGATCAAGGAGGCGATGGCTATCCTCGAAAAGGAGGCGGAACTCAAAGAGATAGTCCGACTCGTCGGGCTCGACTACCTCTCTCAGTCAGACCAGCTTTTGATGGAGATAGCCCGTTCCATCCGTGAGGACTTCCTGCATCAGAACGCATTCCACGAGGTGGACACCTACACATCGCTCCGCAAGCAATACGAAATGCTCAAGACCATCTTTTTCCTCTACGAAAAGGCACAGATGGCCTTGAAGAGAGGCAAAACTGTTGCCGAGATGCGAAAGTTGAAATCTTGGGAACGGGTGGCTCGCATGAAATACATCGAAGAAGACCGTGAGGGAAAGTATCTTGAGAAGTTTGAAGCACTTAGAAAGGAGATAGAACATGAGTTCAAAGAATTTGCTGCTTCAGCGTAAGAGATTCACCGAATACAACACGGTGTCGGATATTTCGGGTCCATTGATGCTTGTCGAGGGCGTCGAAGGCGCAAAATACGCCGAACTTGTGGAAATCTCGCTGCCTGATGGCTCGAAACGAACCGGACAAGTCCTTATGGTCGATGGTGATAAAGCGCTGGTGCAGGTGTTTGAAGGGACTCAGGGCATCGACATCGACAAGACGAAAGTCAGGTTCCTCGCCCGTGGCATCGAGATGCCGCTGTCCGTTGACATGCTCGGCCGTGTGTTCGACGGGCTTGGACGCCCGAAGGACGGCGGTCCACAGATAATTCCAGAGGAGAAACGCGACATAAACGGCGCACCCATCAACCCTTACGCCAGAGACTACCCCAATGAGTTCATCCAAACCGGAATTTCGGCCATAGATGGACTGAACACGCTTGTTCGCGGTCAGAAGCTGCCGATCTTCTCGGGTTCGGGGCTTCCACACAACCGCATGGCGGCACAGATCGCCCGTCAAGCTAAGGTCTTGGGCAAAGAGGAGGAGTTTGCCGTCGTATTCGCTGCGATGGGCATCACCTTCGAGGAAGCTCAATTTTTCATCAACGATTTTCGGGACACCGGCGCAATCGAGCGCGCCGTCCTGTTCCTGAACCTTGCGGACGACCCTGCAATCGAAAGGATTGCGACACCGAGAGTTGCGCTCACAACCGCTGAATATCTGGCGTTTGACAAGGATTACCATGTCTTGGTGATTTTGACCGACATGACGAACTACTGTGAGGCGCTCCGTGAGGTGTCCGCTGCACGCAAGGAGGTGCCCGGAAGGCGCGGCTATCCCGGCTATCTATACACCGATTTGGCAACAATTTACGAGCGCGCAGGCCGTATCAAGGGCAAAAAGGGGTCAATTACGCTCATCCCGATCCTGACGATGCCGGAGGACGATAAGACCCACCCGATCCCTGACCTCACTGGCTACATCACAGAAGGGCAGATAATCCTATCAAGAGCTTTGCACCGCAAGAAGATATACCCACCGGTCGATGTCATGGCTTCGCTCTCACGCCTCAAGGACAAGGGGATAGGCAAGGATAAAACCAGAGAAGACCATTCCGACCTGTTCAACCAGTTGTTTGCGGCCTATGCAAGAGGCAAAGAGGTTCAGGAGTTGGCCGTGATTCTCGGCGAGGCCGCTCTCTCCGACATCGACAAGCTCTACTACCAGTTTGCCGACGAATTTGAAGAGAGATACATCGGACAGGGCGAATACGAAGAGCGACCGATCGAGAAAACGCTCGATCTCGGATGGGAACTGCTGGCCATGTTCCCGACCAAAGAGCTGAAGCGAATTCGTGATGAATACATCGAAAAGTATTACACGAAATTCAGGGCAAAATACGAGCGGGAGAAAGAGAAGAGAGCTGCATAAAATTGGCCTCAGAAGATTTCCATCACTATTTCCTTAACCCTCAGTGTCCGTTTTGAATTCCGTGTCGAACATGGGATCAGGTTATATCCCACCGAGAATTTTGTGGCGTTGGTCATTTAGACGGGAAGCAAAACCCCTCAACAGGTGAACAGCAGGCGCACTGTTTGTTCACCCCTCGAAATCCCATCGTCGGTTCTGTTGGAAGTTGTTCGTAGCTGTGAATTTACACCCTTGCTCCTTGAAGGGCGAGAGAAGATTTAAATTCTCTCCCCTGTAAGGCGATGGTAAAACTCACAATTCCATCTCCTCGACCATCCGTTCCCAAATCTTTTTGATCGCCTCACCAGC
>QNDP01000083.1 GCA_003645975.1 Candidatus Hydrothermota bacterium
CCTCACGAGTTCCAAGTGGTGTGTATTCCGTCCCGATTCCAACCTCCAAGATTTCGACTCTCACATCCACGACCGGATAACCCATCTTGGGTCCGTAATCGAGGCACTCCTCGACGCCGAGCTTCAAGGCCTGAAGTTTGCCTTCGTCCAACTGCTCCCTGATCTCGATCGGGATGATGACCTGACGCCCGCGTCCTTGATCAAGCGGTGTAACCCTCAGTTTCACATAACCCTTGTGTTTAGTTCCGCCAAGCTCAAAATCAACGGCCTGAGCGAACTCGACTTCCGTTGAGATAGTCTCACGATAAGTAACCTGCGGCTTTCCAGCTCGAACATCCAAATTGAAATCCCTTTTCAACCTGTCTATCAAAATCTCAAGGTGTAACTCTCCCATTCCAGAGACTATAAGCTGTCCTGTCTCCTCATCTGTCTTGACCCTAATGGTCGGGTCTTCGCGCTCGATTTCATGGAGCTTATTCTCAAGCTCCTGTTGATCCCGGACATTTCTTGGCTCGACAGCGATCGAAACAACAGGTTCAGGGACTTCGATTCCACCGAAAAGGATCGGATGATCTTTATCTGCAAGTGTGTATCCTGTCAGGACATCTTTGAGTCCGACCACTGCAACTATATCACCGGCCACTGCCTGCCCCATCTGCTCTTTCTTCTGGGCATGCATCCTGTAAATGTTCTGGATCCGTTCAATTCTGTTCCTGTTGACATTTAGAACCTTCTGTCCATAGCGCAGCTTTCCAGAATAAATTCGCAGGTAATAGAGCATCTTAGCATGTTTGTCGATTTGGATCTTGAAGACCAGAGCCGAGAATGGTTCGTCCTTCGACGGCTTACGACTCACGGTCTCACCAGTTCGAGGATCGATGCCTTCTACCGGAGGAAGATCGAGCGGCGACGGCAGATAATCGACCACAGCTTCCATAAGTGGCTGGATCCCTTTATGTCTTAGCGCAGCGCCCATCAAAACCGGAACAAACCTTCTGCTGATAGTGCCTTTCCTTATCGCCCTAATAAGCTTTTGCTCGTCAACAAAGCCTTTGTCGAGGTATTCGTCCAAGATCGACTCGTCGATTTCGCTCAAGGTATAAACCATTTCCTCGTAATACTCAGATACTTCGGTCGAATTCATGTCAGCATCTTGAATCTCGTAAATTTTTCCGAATCCGCTTTCGATTTCGTCGTCCGCCCATGTGTAAACCTTGCGCCTCACGAGGTCTATCACACCTTTGAAGTCGGCTTCCAGCCCCACAGGCAGTTCCAAAACCAACGGTTTTATAGGAAACCGTTCCTTCATCTGTTCGAGAACTCGAAACGGATCAGCGCCAATCCTATCGAGCTTGTTGATAAAAGCGATCCTTGCGACATTATACCTATCTGCTTGTCTCCAAACGGATTCAGACTGAGGCTCAACGCCCTCAACGGCGGAAAAGATGATCACGATACCGTCGAGGACGCGCATAGAGCGCTCAACCTCAATGGTGAAATCGACATGTCCCGGTGTATCAATGATGTTGATCTGATGGCCGCGCCAATAGCATGTAACGGCTGCCGCCGTGATCGTTATGCCGCGCAACTTCTCCAAAATCAGATAGTCGGTTTCTGTGTTACCAGCATCGACTTTTCCGAGCTTATGTGTTTTACCGCTGTAAAAAAGAACATGTTCGGTTACTGTGGTCTTGCCTGCGTCAATATGCGCAGCAAAACCAATATTCCTCACTTTTTCCAGATCGAAGCCACTCATAATTTCACCTCGGCGCGGCCTTATTTTTCCCTCCAGCAGGGGTTACCCACGACTTTAGGGAACCCCTTATGCCGACAATAAAAACCCCTCCTTTCGATCTTTTGAAGGAGGGTTCCGAAAAATCCAGTCTCAGATATTCCGTTCCTGTTGAAAGCTACCGACCTCCTACCACTTGAAGTGAGCGAACACCTTGTTTGCTTCGGCCATCCTATGAGTGTTTTCGCGCGTCTTAACAGCTCCGCCCATCCCTTTCGAGGCCTCGATGAGCTCGTTCGCCAGTCGCTCATACATCCTGCGTTCGTGGCGACTCCTTGCCGCCCGAATTATCCATTTGATAGCAAGAGAGATCTGGCGTTTCGGTCTCACTTCAATCGGAACCTGATAGGTAGCACCTCCGACCCTTCTCGGTCGAACCTCAAGTCTTGGTTTCACATTCTCGATAGCCCTTTCAAAAACCTTAAGTCCATCCTCACCGGTTTTTTCTTCGATCAACTGAAGGGCTTTGTAGAATATCTTTTGGGCCAAAGCTTTTTTACCATCCCACATCAAATTGTTGATAAACTTAGCGACCAGAACTGACCCATATTTTGGGTCAGGTGCAATATGTCTCTCAGGTGCTCTTCTTCTCCTCATTTCCGATCACCTCGTCAGCTCTTAGGTCTTTTAGTTCCATAAAGTGACCTTGAATTGCGCCTGCCCTCGACGCCAGCAGCATCGTATTTCCCACGAATTATGTGGTATCTCACGCCCGGCAGGTCGCGCACACGACCGCCTCTAACCAAGACAACCGAGTGTTCCTGCAGGTTGTGTCCTTCGCCCGGGATGTAAGCCACGATCTCACGGCCGTTCGACAATCTCACTTTAGCCACTTTACGCAGTGCGGAATTCGGCTTTTTCGGTGTCGTAGTGTAAACCCTTATGCAAACGCCACGTTTCTGAGGATTTCCCTCAAGTGCTGGCGATTTTGACTTCTTTATTTTCGGCTTTCTTGGATGCCTAACTAATTGATTTATCGTTGGCATAGTTTCCTCCCACCTCTCTTCAAAAAGCAACAAAAAGGCGCTAATTTATTTAGCATCAAGACGACCCATGTCAAGGGAATTCAATCCACTGGGTTGGACAAAATAAAAAAGCGGGAGACGGGATTTGAACCCGCGACCCCTACCTTGGCAAGGTAGTGCTCTACCACTGAGCTACTCCCGCATAACTTTTCAAAAGCGGCGTTGATTATATTAAATCTGCTATTCTGTGTCAATAGGTCGGTGTAAAACTGCCAGAAGATAGTAACCCACTCATTGACAACGAATTGCTAAACAACCCGAATGACCAATTCTTGCCTTATCCTCTGTTTCGGAAAAGTTTAGACCAACAATCTAACTCCCTCCTCAAATTTGGACGCAAGTCCTTCATAAATGTGGATGTTAAGCCATCACATACGAACTTTCACTTAAGGGCAAAAGATAAAGAACGAATTAGCGCAGTCGGCTCTGTTAGGCCCTCAAGACGATCTTCTGCGGTCTTCCCTTGATCGGGTCGATTTCGACATCGGTAGCGCGCTCGTTGTAAACCAGCCTGATTCGCTGAGGTTCTGGGCGCAGGTGCAGGAACGAGAAGCGGCCGTCATCGTCGCTGACCGTGTCTATGCCCTCTTCGCTGAAAACTCGAACGCCCTTTATCGGATTTCCGACCTTATCGACAATCTCCGCAGAAAACTTGGTCGGTCGATAGCCAAAATGCTCGAGGACGGCGAGGAAAATGGCATAAGCTGATCTGTCGAAGTGACTCAGAGATAATTGATTGGGGCGTGGCAGCCCGACAACTATCCGGGTCATCGGCGGATGGATGGTCAGATACGAAGACCACTCTTTGACCTGCGGCTCGCAGTCGAGCACTTTGCGCATGTATCTTGCAGTTCGGCGTGCAAACTCCTCGCTTTCACGGTCTCGATAGTAGTAGTGCGTTGCCACATCGATGTATCGCATGTCGTCCTCATGGTCGATCGAGATCAGCAGATCGCCTTCGGAACTCAGAATCCGCTTGACCCGCTCGGTCTCAGGGATCGTCGTTTCATCGTCCCGTCTGGTCAGCTCGACATCTGCGCCGGCGGTTCTGAGCATCAATTCAAGTCTTTGAGCTACAAATAGATTCGCTCTTGAAACGGTCAAACCGGGCAGGATCTCGCTGCCCTTGTTCAATCCGCCTATTGCCGGGTCGATCAGTATTTTTCGGTCGATCAGCGTGGCGCCAAAAAGCGGCTTTATGACGACCTCCTGTTCTGTTCCGAGCATATCCGTGCTGACCTCCAGTTCCGTCGGATAGTAACCTCTCTTGGTGAACTTGAGCTTCCATGGCGGATTTCCGGTCAATGGGACGAAGAAGTAGCCGCCGAGCACCGACAGGAATCGTCTCCTGTCGTAATGGATCAGGACATCCTCAATCGGTTTTCCGGCTATATCGACGATTTTGCCCCACAGATAAGATGCCTCTCTTCGCCTAACCGCTTCCACCATGCCGACGCCCTCGAAATAGCCGACCTCGATGCCGACTTTGGATTCCGATTCGCTGAACATGACGACTGCCCTAACGACACCGTTTTTATCGGCATGTGGCTGTATCGCAAGGATTTTACCGGAAGGGACGCGGATATTGACTCGTTCGCCCTCGCCGATAGGCATTCCGTATCGGTCAAACAGGCGCACGATCAAAAGCACCGGGTTCCGCCCGCTTTCCGGATATGTCGTCAGTGAAAATGAAACGATCGGCCGCTTAATCGTAAATGTGTGTTCCAACTTAGGCGTTATGTTTCCGAAACGGTTCCGAGCATAAAGCAGGAGCTTATGCTCGCCGTTGGGCAAAAGCTCAGGCAACCTGACGGTCAGCTTTCCCGTCAGCGGCTCAAAATCGAAATCGATGGCCTCACCGTCAAGGAATACGGACACGAACCCAGCATCGACTCCGGGTCCTTCTGGATCTTCTATCCTTGCGAACGCCTTGTTCTGACGGAGCTTCAACTCGAAATCCACAATCTTAGGGATGCCACGCTCGAAATATTCGCGTATCGCCTCGAAGTATGCCTCTGCTTCGAGCTCGTTGTAATTTGGATCGGCAAGCCGCTTCTCCTCCTCCGGATTCGATATGTAGGACGCCTCGCCGAGCACCGCTACATCGACATTGCCTTTGAGCACCCTGTATCTGGCCAAAAGCGGTGGCAGAATCGGGAGTCCGAGCTTCTCTCGAAATTTTGAATACAAAAGGTGGCCGAGATCGAACGAAGGAGACAGCGGATCGAACACGCAGTAGATCTCGCTTCGGTTGATTCTCGGGTCTCGCCTTGCGTTGGCATTGTGATGGATCGATACGAATGCATCGGCTTTCCTCGACTTAGCGAATTCGACCCTATCTGCCAGCGGCACATCGTAGTCCCCGTCCCTCGTCATGTAAACTATCGCACCGGCATCCTGAAGTTTTTTGGCCAAAAATTTCGCCACTCGGAAGTTGACATCTTTCTCCATAAGACCGTTAGGTCCCACAGCGCCGAGCGCCTCGCCACCATGACCCGGATCTATCACTATCGTTTTGTTTTTTATCATGACCGTCTCCCCAAAATTTGTTGTTTTTCGACCTCAAGGGATGAATGTGATGCCCAAAGACTTGTAGATGCAAAAACTAAACCATCCTCTTGGAACCCCATGCCCTCGTCTCAGGAGTTCCGCAATTTTCCAACCTTATCGGCTCAGTCCCCCTGCTCATCTTAACGGAGTGAACATTAACTTCTTTCAAAGGCCGCCGAATCGACGAGCCAAAAATACTTGCAACCTTGATGCCCAACTGACCCTGTCCAAAAAGCTCGAGCAAATCATACTGACACCAACGACATCCGAGAACTATATCCCTCTCGAGCAAAAGGTAACCCAGATGACAAGGTCGAAGTGAAAAGACATCAAAATTGGGAATTCTGCCGTTAACATCTGAGAGAGGTTTGCTTTGCTCAATCACTTGATTTTTGAGGGACTTATCCGCCAGCATCAAATCCTCCGAAATCACACAATATTTTGAACCAACCGGTAAGAAAATTCAAAATCCGGTTGTAAATCCTGTTTGGATGCGTCAATTCCGTTGCTGCGGAACGAAGTGTCGAATGTTCGATTACGGAAGTTCAACTCTTTCTTCGGGCGAGATGTCCAAAGTCAAAAGCCCTGTAACAAGTTTGGGATAGAAATCGGTCGATTTTTGCGGCATCTTCTCGCCGTTCATCGCTATACGAAGCACCTCGCTCGGCCTCGTAGGATTTAGGAAAAACGCAAGGTCAAATTTCCCTGAATCGACAGCGCTTATGGCCTTTTCCGGATACCGCTCGTAGCCGATCCTGCCGTCGAATTTCAGGATGTGCTCAATCGCAAGTCTATGAAGTATCAAGACATCAAGCCTTCGATAGTCCTTGCTCGTGCTCGGTTCGCACAGTTCGTCCATCACACTCTCATCCTTGAGCCTCAAAATGTAGGAACCCCATCGGGTGTAAACTCCGAAGGCATGGCGATCTCTATCTCTATCAAGTGCAGTTTCTATGGACTCGACATCAACAGGCATGACATGGAAAAACTCGGCCGCATCGTCGATAAATTTTTGGAATTCAGGCTGTTTTATGCCTTTGAGCAATCTGTGAG
>QNDP01000084.1 GCA_003645975.1 Candidatus Hydrothermota bacterium
AGCATCGCTTGGACGCCTTTGGCTACGGCTTTGAGGTCGGCTCTGGCGGTGTTCTCGTCGGTATTCACCGGCGGCACATAGAGCAAAGTGAACACTCCCGGAGTTCCTGCTGGCACGCATTCAAAATAAATAGGTTTTTTACCTGCCCCTGTGTTCCGGTCATGTGGATTGATAACTTCAAGTCCAATGCGGTCAAAGAAGGTGGGGTAGAAGTGGAGAGAGCCTTGATAACCTTCGATATTACCAACGAGATATTCTTTTTCTCTCGGTTCTCGGTCAAATTCTTTTTCAATTTTGAGAATTTCTTCTCTAAATTTCTCCTGCCATTCTTCATTTTCCGTTCCATCTTCGGGCACAGGACCAACACGATGAAGAGCCAAAACACGATTTAAAAAACTTGCAGTTCCATCCTTTTCATTGCCAAATAGGCGATAAAGTTGAAGTCGTTCTGTTACAAATTCATCCTCATCTATTTTCCCATTTTCAAGCTTTGACACCAATTCACGAATCATCGTTGACCTCAACGCCCCCTTCCACTGACTCGGTGCGACATAGGGAACTTTAAAGACCCATTCTTTTTTTACAGGGTTGTCAATTATGTAAAAATCCACATCGTCCTTACTGATGTAAGGTTTTTTGAGTGTGAAATTAACCTGAATCGCCCATGAACCTTTTGGGAAGATGGAGAGGTCGGGGAGGGAAGGGCTGACAGTCTCGTGAGAATTTGCAAGATTTAGAATATCCCCCATCCATCTCAAGCGCTTACACAAAAACATTTGAAAATCACCACGAGGATTTTGTAAGTCACCTGCATAATACCATTTCTGAAAGCCGTTTTTACCCTTAACATAATCTTTGCATTTAGTTTTTCCAGCACATTTGTCATCTATAGAAAGCAATTGAGCTAAAATATGCTGTCGAGTACTCAGATCAGTGATATGCGACCACGGAATAGGTAAAGAGTCATCACTTATAAATCCGTTAATGATGCGCTTTTTGTTATTTTCTGAAAACAAATCAAATTCTGCCCAAAATTCAAATTTTATATCCATGTCTCACCTCCATTTTTCAAACAATCTCCAAGAACGAGCACTGCATCAGGACCGATTACTCCGTTATCAATACGTTTATAATTCTTTGGAATCCCCTCGTTTTCCACTAAATTCAAATACACCTCTATTAGCTTCTTACCATATCTTTCGGAGAAGTATTGATTGTTAAATTTTCTGTATTCTTCAGAAATACCAAAAATATCCAAAATAATCTTTTCATGTAAGCCAATACCTATATATCCAAAATGAGGTATTTTGACTTTCCTGCATAGATATTCCTTTTGACAGGTTATAATATCATTCTTTTCGAAAATAAAACGTGCTATATCTTGATAATAAAACCACAAAAACTCTTCTAATTTCATAGCAACAACATTCTCCTCTTGAATTGGAGGATCAACCCAAGAGTTTTCTATTGGAGTATCTAAAACACGTAAAACAGAGATAAAACCAATAATAGGGTGTCTACCCTTATCGTCTTGAATATACGCTATATTGTTAACCTGGCTTTTTGCACTCTCCAGCAGAATTCTATCAACTTTTTGTCTTCCCTTTGCCTCAATAACAAACCATTGATTTCTTAAGGAACTGAACCCTATCAAATCACCTCTTTTCCTTCCAGTTCTTAGTCTCACCAGTCTTTTATTGATAGCAACGTCTAAGTGAAGTAACCATGGGATAGAATATTTAACCCTGGCTGTTATTCCAGTTATTATAGTTGCAAGAGTATAAGTTACCTGTGCTTTTTCTGATGGATCTAAAGCATTATAAAAATCGGCTAACCGTAAGTTCCCACTTTCAGTATCTAATAATGAATTGATCCATATAAAACGGCCAATATACCATCCTAAACTTCTTTTTGTTAAAGGATAGAGTATAGGTTCCCAACTCTTGGGAACGCTTGGATAAACAAGAAACCATATGGTTCTTCCAGTGGTAAGGAACGAATGTAATAATGTGTATCTGGAAATTTGAATATTTTCCGACGAGTTCCATGAATAAGGAAAGTCTTGTATATTATCATAGCTTTTGTATTTGTATTGCATTTAACACATCCTCCTTGCTAACTTTATCTTGAAATTCAAATTTAACTATCTTTAAATCTTTTAGATTATTAAGGGCATTCTGCCATGCCTGTTTATTTTTAATGATTTTTTTAAGCTTGTAAGCTAAACTTGAAGGAATAAACCATCCCCACCCTTTAATCTCCCATATTTCCTCTCTTTTATATGCCCAACTGACTGCTACTTTGCTACGAATTCTATCTGGTTTCAGTGTTCCAAAGATTTCCCGATCGTCTCCCCATGTTTTTTTCCACTGGTTAAAGCGCCATTCGTTTCTTAAAATAGGAGTTATCGGAACAACATGATTTTTACTTACGATAAGTTGCAATTGTTTGTCTATACTTTTGAGTCCTGGAATCTTGGTCCACCAGTCGGGGTGTGTTATTTCAAACTGGAACTTAAAAAATCCAAACCGTCGTAAATCTGGCAGTTTCTCGTTTGGATTCTTGTCCCCAAGAATTTCCCATTTCCAACCAGGCTTATCTTTTCCACTGCCTTTTACCCATTCCAGCACTTCTTTTCGTCTTTCAATCTCAAACACTCCATATCCCAACTGTGGTTTAGCGCCTATGCTTCCCCACTTTTCTAAAAACAGGAAAATGGAAGCAATTAGAGATAAAACCCGGGGTTCACCTGTGAATTTTAAGGTCAAACTCCCCATCCTTCCGGGTGGCAGATACCATCCTCGTGTGCGACCCGGTGGGCGGATGTTGAGCATCTTATCCTTTGGCTCCCAGAGAGGCTCTGTATTATCCTCCACGATCTCCAGCCTGAACCTCCTTCGCCACCCCGTTGTTCCGAAAACTTTGCAGGCATCACAGATGCCAGCCTCGTCCAAAGCTGTCCACCAGTCTTTGCCTTCCTTGAGCGCATTTTTATATCGACGCAAACGTTTGCCTGCGAGTTCACACGCATGCTCTGTCGGGTCACACGCACTGCCCCCCAGCCCCCTCACTATCGCCTCATACCACCACCGTAAACTTCCCATGATCCCCGTCTCGTGGATGCGGTCCATGGTGGTGTCCACGCCGCCTGTCCACAAGGGGGTCAAGGTTTTGATTTTGATCTCTAATGTTTCCAAAGCCATGAAAACCTCCTTTTCGACTTCCAGAACGCCCAAAGTTTAATCCATGACAAAGACTTATTTCAATCAGCAATTTTGCCCAATATCTTGGGTAGAACTACCTATCTTGCACGCATTTTCGCTACAATCGGGGAAAACTCACGGACCAAGAGTTCACGGCGTAGTTTGCCTTGCAACGAAACGCCGAAGCTCCGCTTAAATTTCCTGTAAATCGACTGCAATTGATGCTCGACCGTTCTGGGCGATTTCTTCAGCCTCTTGGCGATCTCTCTGTTGCTGCCTCCATGCAGCACAACTTCCCATAAGACCTTGCGTTCGTTGCGGGTTAATTCATTCATGACAAAGATTTCAAGAGCACGCTGACGGCGCCGTTCGTAAAGTTTCCGGTAAAACTCCTCAGACAATAGGGATGGCGGCGGCGAAGCCAAGCCCGTCAGAACAGGCGCAACATCGCTCCATGGAATTATCGGAATAGGAACAAGTTGAATTTGATCAGGCTTCTCTGGCAGCAGCGCTTTGGTGTTCATGAAATCCAAATCAGAGACCAGATGCCATGCGTGATCTCCCTCGTCGAAAAGCAGTTGGGCTGCTACAACGGCAAAAATGGACATCGTTTTGCGCCCGCCAGATACATTGAGATGGACGGATTTGTTCTGCAATTTTGCGTCCCTTATGGTCTCAAAGATCGTCCGAAGCGTCGCTTCGACTTCGGCCGTTGTCTTAATGTCCACTATCGGTTTGCCGTCCACAAGGATCTCCTTGAATTCGAGAGGATAATCGGAAAGGAATTCGTTTTGATGGAAAGCGTTGCGAAGCGTCTCGACAGCCTCTGCATTTTTGGGGATGGAAAGAGAGGTGTGAATGACCACCACCTTTTCGATCTTTTGGTCGGGAAATCGGTTTTGAACTGCAAATAGCCCCAAAGTAACTACTTGTGGCGCAAAGCCAAGTGTGGCAATGTAAACTGCGTCATCTTTTGACTTCATAATTCTTTTCTCCTCCATTTGGCGATCGACACCTCTAAATTTAAAAAGTAAATCCACTTGGATTGCAAACGATGTATCACAAATCAAACACATTGAAGCATTCCGACAAATCCAAAAGTTTGGGTTATAATCACAACCGCTATGATGACACGAGAAGAGGCACTCAAACTGGTGAGGTCAAAAGTCAGCAAAAAGAACTTGGTAAAACACATGATAGCCACAGGTGCCTGCATGCGCCGACTTGCAGAGAAACTGGGGCACGACCCCGACAAATGGGAGATAGCAGGAATCCTGCACGATCTCGATTACGACGAAACTTATGACAAATATGAACTTCACGCCATCCGCACAGTCGAAATGCTCCGAGAAATGGGATTTGAAGACGAGGAGATACTAAACGCAATTCTGGCACATGCGGAGAAAAAGCCCCTCGAATCGCCGATCGAAAAGGCACTCTATGCCGTTGATCCGACGACGGGGTTCATAGTGGCTGCCGCTTTGATGCATCCGCAGAAGAAGATAGCCGCACTTGATGTCGGATTCCTCAAAAGGAGGTTCAAAGAGAAACGGTTTGCTGCTGGTGCAAGCCGTGAACAGATGCGCAGTTGCGAATCTTTAGGTCTCTCACTTGAAGAATTTTTTGAAATATGTCTTGAAGCAATGAAAGGAGTATCGGAGGAACTTGGACTGTGAAGGCCATATTTTTATTCCTTTTCTTAAAACTCACACCTGTGCAGGAACAATTGCTCTGGGTGAGATATGACTCCCTTTTGAAGGCTGGGAATGCCGATTCCGCATTCAAAGTGGCTATGGAGATCGCAAAAAACCGCGGCGACAGAAATGTGTTTTTGGCTCTATACGGCCGAGCTATAAGTAACAAAAGGCAAGATTTAGCCATTAAGATCTTGGATCAAGGACGGAAGTTCTTGAAAAAACCCTACCTTTACTCAGTCCATTTTTACAACTACTACATCCACAAAGGAAACATTAGGAGAGCTATTTACGAAATTGCGAATATTCCTCTTGAAAGGGGGAAAAACGCACCGGACGCATGGATATACAAGCAGACCGCCATACTTGCTCGCAGGATAGGTTACAAAAGTGCTCTTGAAGTTTTAGAGCGATGGCAGAAAGCGAATCCTGAATCACACATAGGTGCTTTGATAGGTGTTAGGCTGCTTTTGGAACAAGAGGACTTGAAAGGGGCTTTCAAATTCGCAAAGAAATGGAAAGTTGGATGGTTGGAAATAGCTGAGGTCGCTTTCAAAATGGGCAGATTCGACATGGCAAAAGAGGCATTGGAATCGGCAACTTCCGCCGACACAAGCGACAGCGAAGGTCGGGTGAGGTGGCATAGCTTGATGGGCAAGGTGAAAGTCGAAATTGGCGATACATCGGGTGGCCTTAAAGAGCTTTCCATTGCGGCGCAAAACAAAGATGCGGACGCACGTAAGTTCTTGGTTTACTTGTTATTGGTTCGAGGAGAGGCCGATTCAGCTTACCGATATGCGACCCTCAGAACGGAGCGGGTAAAAATAGCCATTTTTCTCGGCGATTATGAACGCGCGTTGAACGAACTCCAAAAGGTTAAAACGGCAGAGGATTATTATCTTCTGGGACTTGCACTTGCGCTAAAGGGGAAGACGGATTCGTCGAGGAAGGTCCTGAGAAGGCTTGCGTTTAGAGATCCCGATGATCTTTATGCAAACGATGCATTGCGGATAATCATGTTGTTCAACAAATCGGGGTCAGGAAATTCGGAATGTGTCAAAAAAATCCTTCAAGTTGAAAGATATGCGCTTTGGGAGATGTATCTGAAAGCCGCCAACACTTTGATCTCTTTAATCGGAACTTGTCCTGATTTTAAAGACTTTTTGCTGTTGAGAGCGGGCGAGTTCTTTGAGAGAGCGAATGATTATGGGAGCGCTATCGGCGCATATAGGCAGGTGGAAGGGGAGCTTCGTCCTGCGGCGACATTTCAGGCTTTTAAGTTAAGACTGGAGATCGGGGAGACTGACATGGCCAAATTGTATTAACAGACATTGTTAAACGAATACAGCAATTCGCCTTTCACGGAGATGGCCAGAGGGATGGTGCCGCCGGGCGGGTTTTGATGGGAAAAGATGCGTGAATTTTGAGGGTGATGCACTCCCTCCAACTTCAACTTGACGGCAATCGGGACTTAATG
>QNDP01000085.1 GCA_003645975.1 Candidatus Hydrothermota bacterium
ACACTCGGAGCACAGGACATCGGAGGACACTGGAGTTTCAGTCAGCCGATAACTGTCAGATTTCCAACACTCGAGGAGCTATACGAGCGGACGGCGGAGACCGCCCAGTCGGGTCAGCGCGATGTCGAACACATCTCGGCCAGACTCGATGAGCTCTCGAAAAAGATGAAAGAGATGCAGGAGATGTTAAGGGCTAACAGAGAGTTGTCTTGGGAGGAGCGACAAAAAGCTCAACAGATACTCGAACAGGCTCAGGCTATGCTCGATGAGCTGAACCAAAAGATCGAAAACATCCAAAATGCACTTCAAAAAATTCAGGAACTCTCGTTGGATCCAGAGCTTTCTCAGAAGATTCAAGAGTTAAGTGAACTTTTTGAACAAATAATCCCTGACTCGCTCAAAAAACGACTTGAGGAGCTGTCAAAGGCACTCGAAACACAACGGTTGGACGAGATCGACCAACTGCTTTCGCAATTGCAAGTTGACCAAGAACTTCTCAAGCAGCAGTTGGATCAGCTCCATTCGATACTTAAACAGTTTGAGGAGGAGATGAAACTGAAGGAGTTTGCCGAGCGGCTGGAGGACTTGGCAGCACAGCAAGACCTTTTGACTCAAGACCTTCTGAAAGCCGACAAGTCGCAATTCCCTGAGTTGTCATCAGAACAGCAACAGCTTTGGCAGCAGATGGATTCGCTGCTCAAAGAGATGCAGAATTTTGCTTTGGATTCCACTGTATCTCGGGAGATCAGGGACACCCTGTCCGAACTGGCACAAACAGACGGCCAGAATGTCTTAAATCAGATGCAGATGGCTCAGGCCCAGATAGCTCAAGGAAACAAAAAATCGGCTATGCGTTCGCAAAAGAAGGCAAAAGAGCAACTTTTGCAGCTTGCCGAAAGACTTAAGGACTTCCGTCAGGCGCTCGTCGATTCACGCAAAAGTCAACTCCTTCGTGAAATCCAAGCTCTTCAGTTAGAAGCACTTACACTTTCAGAACTTCAGGAAAACATCCTGCGCGACGCCCGTGTTGTAGAGTTCAGCCCGGCTCAACTGGCAAATCGACAGATGGGAATCCAAAGGGCACTCTCGAGATTGACCCAAAATCTGGTCTCTTTGGGCAAAAACTCGTTCTTTATATCTCCAAAGCTCATTGGAACATTCGCAAAGGCGTCAAACATGGCCTCACCTGCAGCCGGTTTCTTTGAGAGAAATCGGATAGGTCAAGGAACCTTAATGGCTGAGAGCACTCTCAAGTATATAAATCTCGGAATTTACGAGCTTATGGAGACACAACAGCAAATCGAAAATGCTCAGTCGTCCACAGGGATGCAGCAACTTATGAGTCAGCTCAATCAAATGATGCAGCAACAAAACCAGATAACTATGGGCACACAAACGCTTCTCCCCTTGCCGTCTCCGATTCCCAGTGCGTTGATGCAACAACTTCAACAACTTGCGGAAGCTCAGGCGCAGCTTGCCAGCCAACTTCAGGAGTTAAGCTCTCAGATCGGCGAACGAATGCTTTCCGAAGCACTTCAGGAGGCAGCGCGTGAAGCTGAGGACATCGCAAAGCAACTTCGACAAGGGCAGGTTGATCGAGAACTCGTTGAACGGCAAAAAGATATAACTGAAAAACTCTTGGATGCTCAAAGGGCTTTGAAAAAACGGGAATTCGTGCAGAAAAGAAAGGCCGAGACAGGCCATGAAGTGCCGACAGAATCGCCCGCCCCTATCAGAGAACTTGCAGAGCGCGAGAGGCTTAAGAATGCATTGCTCAATGTCCGTCGCTACCCGCAAGCCTATCGAAAATTTATCGAGGCCTATTACAAGACATTGCTTGAGGGCAAGTAACACCTCGATCCCTCGCTATCCCCTTGAACTTCATGGCTTCATTGGGTAAGTTATGGCCTGCTCTTTGACAAATGAGGCCGGGATGGTGTCCGGGCGGTCGCGGAGGCTTTTACGGCCTCCGAGGAAAGTCCGAGCTCCAGAGGGCAGGGCGCTGGGTAACACCCAGGGGCGTCGAGGGAGACCTCGGCGCTACGGATAGGGCCACAGAAACGAGACCGCCGATGGCCTCAAGGTCGGCTCAAGACCTTGGGGATCAGGCAAGGGTGAAACGGTGGGGTAAGAGCCCACCAGGCGGGATGGCGACATCCCGTGCTGGCAACCCCCGCCCGGAGCAAGGCCAAACAGGAGGGAAGAGGCCACTCGGCCTCGGGGTGTGGCCCGCACCCCTTGACCTCCGGGTAGGCCGCTTGAGCGGTGGGGAAACTCACCGCCCAGATAGATGACCGCCGCCCACAGGCTCAAACCTGTGGGAACAGAACTCGGCTTATAGGACACTGTCCCGGCCTCGCCTTTTACATCCATCGCCAATCCATCAAAATTTCAACATCATGAAAGTTCTGCTCGTGAATCCGCCCATCTACGATTTCGCCGCTCATGACTTCTGGATGAAGCCCTATGGACTTTTGAATGTCGCTGGAATGCTCAAGGCACACGGCGTCAAAGTCTTTTTCTTTGACTTCATGGACAGAAATTTTCCAAAAATCCCGAAGTTCAAAAGCGATAGGTTCGGTCGTGGCAAATTTTACTATGAAGTTGTTGAAAAACCTGAACCTTTGAGATTCGTGCCTCGAAGGTTTAAACGATATGGAATCCCTTTGAAATTTTTTGAAGATTTTTTGAAATCGATCGAACCACCCGATGCCGTGCTCATATCGACCGGGATGACTTACTGGTATCTCGGTGTCATCGAAGTCGCCCAAACTGTGCGAAAGGCGTTCTCGGATGTCAAAATTGGGCTTGGTGGTATCTATTCGACCCTGCTTCCTCATCATGCCCAAAAGGTGATAAATCCGGATTTCATAGCCGACACAAGTATTGAACAGGCAAGGCTTTTCGAGTTTCTCGGCATCGATCGGAAGGAGATCGAATTTTTGCCCGCTTGGGAACTTTATCCAAAACTTGAATACGGGGTGATCAAATTGACGGATGGCTGTCCGTATCGTTGCACTTACTGCGCTTCATGGAAGTTCGCTCCGCACTTCACTGTGAGATCGATAGCCCATGCGCTCAGAGAACTCGAGAAGCTCAGCAGATTGGGCATCAAGGACATCGCTTTTTATGACGATGCGCTCCTTTTACGGCCCCAAGACGGCATTTTAAGATTTCTTGAACATATCGAGCCCAACAAATTTCGATTCCACACACCAAACGCACTCCATGCGCGGTTTATCACACCAGAGATCGCAAAGGCTATGAAGGACAAAGGATTTGAAACGATCTATCTGGGCTACGAATCGGTGAACCCGGAGCGGCAGAGGCTGACGGGTGGTAAAGTTACATCCGACGAGTTCTGGAACGCAGTCGAAAATTTGCTCGTTGCGGGCTTTAGAAAGACCCAAATAACGGCTTATTTGCTCATGGGCTTGCCTGATCAACCTTTGGATGAGGTCGAGCAGGGCATCCGAGAAGTCACATCGGCAGGGATAAAAGTCATGCTTTCGGAATTCTCGCCGATTCCGGGCACTCCAGATGGCGAAAAAGCCCGTCGCTGGATCGATTTGGACGAGCCGCTCCTTCAAAACAACATCGTTTTTCCGATAGTGCGCTACGGCTACGACGAAGTTTCTCGAATAAAAGCACTTAAGAACAAGTTGAATCAAGGTATAGCCAAAACCTGAAACAGGTCGAAACGCACAAGGGACACAAGTTACTCTGGCAACAGAATATCTCCATTTTTCCGTTTTGGGATTATTCCCCGATTCAAAAGATTTATGTGTGCATTTCACTAAATGTAAACTCAAAGTAACACCGTGAATTCTAATAACTTACATCCCCACAATTTTCTTGACATTTAATTAGTCAAATTTTAACATATTGACCTTTGCATATCTGTAAATTTGGAACTATCTTTCAAAAAGGAGGTAAGTTCAATGGCTCCAACAAAAAGCCCTTATGAAAAAGGCCCACCTTTGGTCGGCAACAATAAACTCGCCATTTACATCGACCCCGAAAAATGCATGGGTTGCCGCTCCTGTGAAATAGCCTGTGCCGTTGCACATTCCACCAGCAAGAACCTTTTCGGTGCCATTTTTGAGAAGCCCTTGCCGAAACCCCGCATCAAGGTCATTGTTGCCAATTTCTTCAATGTTCCTATGAGATGCCAGCATTGTGAGGATGCCCCTTGCATGAATGTCTGCCCGACGGGCGCTATCACCCGCACACCTGAAGGCTTTGTCGTGCTCAACGCCAACAAGTGCATAGGCTGTCTTATGTGTGTGATGGCCTGTCCATTTGGTCATCCAAAATATGAACCTGCGTATAAAACTGTCCTGAAGTGTGATTTCTGCATTGATAGGATTCGCGAAGGCAAAGAACCTGCTTGCGTCGAAGCCTGTCCAGTCGATGCACTTCAATTTGGCACACTTGAAGAAATCCTCGAAAAGGTCAGAAAGGCAAGTGCAGAATCCTTCGTCACAAGCATGAAAGTCCCCGGCATCGTCTATACCAAACCCGTTGGAAAGGAACAAAAAGAAACCGAGGAAAAACCCAAACCAATGGACCTCTATTCACTTTATTCGGAGGTCAAATGGTATTGAACTTCAAGGAGGCAGTAAGCCATGAAAGAATACATCAAATACAAAGTTGCCTCTAAAGGCGTTTCGATTACTAAGGGAGTCAGCACCCTCATTGAGAAGGCGGAGGAAGAGGGTGCTAAGGTAGTTTGGCACAGGTTCTTAGAGCAACAGCCTCAATGTGGCTTTGGCCAGCTTGGGGTTTGTTGTCGCAACTGTGCCATGGGGCCGTGTCGCATAGACCCATTTGGCGCTGGCCCAACAAAAGGCGTTTGCGGTGCTGATGCTCATACCATCGTTGCAAGGAACATCTTGAGGATGATAGCTGCGGGTGCCGCAGCACACAGCGACCATGCAAGGGATGTTGTCCATGTGTTTAAGGCCACAGCAGAAGGCAAAGCACCTGATTACAAACTTACGGACTCAGCTAAGCTAAAAGCACTTGCAAAGGCCTTGGGCATCAAAGTCGAAGGCAAAAAAGACAATCAAATCGCCATCGAGGTCGCCGAAGTTTTGGAGAAAGAATTCGGTAAACCGGACGATGAACCGTTGAAGCTGCTCATGGCGACCGCTCCCAAGAAGCGTGTGAAGGTTTGGGAAAAGCTCGGTGTGATGCCTCGAGCAATCGACCGTGAGATCTGCGAATGCATGCACAGAACACATATCGGTGTCGATGCTGACCCTGCAAGCCTGCTCCTGCACGGCGTTCGCACATCGCTCAGCGATGGCTGGAGCGGCTCCATGATGGCTACTTACCTGAGTGACATCCTTTTTGGAACACCGAAACCGATCAAATCGACAGCGAACCTCGGCGTCCTCAAAGAGGATATGGTTAATATTGTTGTTCACGGCCATAATCCGATACTCTCCACCAAGATTGCCGAAGTGGCCCAGAGCAAAGAGATGCAAGAGTTAGCCAAGAAACACGGTGCGAAAGGCATAAATGTGGTCGGCATGTGCTGCACTGGAAACGAAGTCCTTATGCGACTCGGTGTTCCACTGGTCGGCAACTTCCTCATGCAGGAGCTTGTTATCGTAACAGGCGCTGTTGAAGCGGTGATTATCGACTACCAGTGCCTGATGCCTGCACTGGTCGATGTGGCAGGTTGTTATCACACGAAGATCATCACAACCGAACCGAAAGGGCATATCCCCGGTGCAACACATATCGAGTTCGAGCCTGAGCGCGCCAACGAAATTGCGAAGAAGATTGTCCGCATGGCAATCGAGAACTACGATAACCGCATCAAAGAGAAAGTGGTGATTCCGAAGCACAAGATGGAACTTGTCGCAGGTTTCAGCGTGGAAGCGATTCTGGAGGCGCTTGGTGGAACGCTTGACCCGCTGCTCAATGCTATCAAGGATGGCACAATCAAGGGTGTTGTCGGCATAGTTGGTTGTAACAACCCGAAAGCCATCCACAACAATAGCCATGTGACTTTGAGCAGAGAGCTGATAAAACGCGATGTGCTCGTTGTCGGAACAGGCTGCTGGGGTATCGCCGCGGCGATGGAAGGACTGATGACTCTCGGAGCGGCTGCAGATGCTGGTCCCGGGCTTAAGAAGATTTGCGAAGCACTTGGAATACCGCCTTGCCTCCACATGGGCTCGTGTGTTGATTGCTCCAGAATTCTCATCGCGCTCGGTGCCATGGCGGAGGCTCTCGGTGTCGATATACCTGACCTCCCGGCCGCAGGCTCTGCACCTGAATGGATGAGTGAAAAAGCGGTTTCTATCGGGACTTATTTCGTTGCGAGCGGTGTGTTCACACACCTCGGCATAGTGCCGCCG
>QNDP01000086.1 GCA_003645975.1 Candidatus Hydrothermota bacterium
ACAAAGAGTTTCAGAACTTCACCGTCCGTCATGCCGAGCGCTTTGAGCGTCCCGATCTCCCGCACCTTCTCATAGACCGAAATCAGCACCGTGTTGGCCGTGCCGATAATGCCTATCAGGATGATGAAAAACACAAACACACCCTGCGCCTTCTGCTTAACCTGCGAAATCGCAAGGAAATCAGCGCCTTCATCTCGCCATGAAACCACTCTAACGCCTTTCAACACGCCGACCATCAAGGACTTGAACTCATCAGAGCGGCGGAAGTCCACGGTTTTGACCGCTATCTCGGTCGCCAAGCTGTCGAACCCGCCCAGCTCCCGCATCTCATTTATGTCCATGAAGACAAACGAATTGTTGATAGCAGGGTCGGGCGCCGAGACGATCCCGATCTCACGCTCAACCGAAACGAGGGCGCCGTTTTTGCCCCTGAAATTCACGAAAAGAAAGTCCCCGGATTTTACCCCGAACGCCTTAGCGATGTTTTTACCGATGAGGATCACATTGGAACTTAGTGGCTTATCCGCATAACGGAACAGGTCGAAAACTGTCGAATCGGCTTTCGAATCGATGCCCACGATCACAACGGGATATTGGTCTAACCCATTGTCAACGAAACCCATAACCTTCAACCGTTCGGTGTAAGCGACGACGAAACGCAGGGTATCAAGCACCTGCTCGATTCGCGATGGATTCTCGATAAGGCCCTGGAGGTTGTCCGGATTAAAATCGCTGCTCGTGATTTTCAGGTCGCCGCTTGTGAGGTTGATGAAGTTCCTGACAGATTCGACCTCGAACCCTTTGAGCATTCCATCTATGATGATGTAGTAACCGATTGCGGCGGCCAGGATTGCGGATGTCAGAAATGCGCGCCGACGGTGCCGCATGAGGTTCCTAAACGCAAGCCCGATGATGCTCATGACTCCACTATCCTCCCGTCGCGCAGTCGGATAACCTGATGGGCCATGTCCATGATCAGAGGGTCATGCGTCGAGAACACGAAAGTAACGCCTTTTTCCTCATTGAGTTTACGCATAAGTTCCACGATTTCGGCACCAGTTTTCGAGTCGAGGTTGGCGGTGGGTTCGTCGGCGATCACAAATTCCGGCTCTTGGACCAGTGCCCGGGCTATTGCCACCCTTTGTTGTTGCCCACCGGAGAGTTCCAGTGGTTTACGGTCGTGTTCATCCGCCAACCCAACGGCCTCGAGGATGGCCATAACCCGTTTGCGCCGTTCCGATTTCGGAAGTTTGACCTTGAGGTTGATCGCAAGTTCGACATTCTCATAGACCGTCAAAACGGGTATCAAGTTGAAGCTCTGAAAGATAAACCCGAAGTAATTGCGGCGGAGTAGGGCGAGCTCTTTAGGCGATTTTGTGTGGATTTCGTGTCTTTCCAAAATGACTCTGCCCGATGTGGGCAGGTCAATGCAGCCCATGATGTTGAGCAAGGTGGTTTTGCCCGAACCCGAAGGCCCGACAATGGCGATGAAATCGGACCTATGGACGGCGATGTCGATGCCCTTCAGGGCGTGCACTTCGACTCTACCCGTCCGATAAATTTTGTGAACATCCCGAAGCTCAAGCAAAGGCATGATACACTCCTAAAAGTTGAATTTGTGATGCCTCCATTTTTGATCGCCGATTCCCTGTCAAAAATTAGGAATTTCAATCTCAAATGTATCAGCCCGATAGAGGCTTAAGTCTAACTCATGGGAAGCTTTGAATTCAAATTGATTTGAGCTGTTGGTAATTTTGTTTGTGATTGGAATTTTGTGTTAATTTTTACCCCTTGCTGAGCTTCCGGGCACTTGTCGATATTTTTGTGTAAGTCATTTCAAAACACCTCCTCAGATTCATAAATCGAGCGAAATAACCGATAGAGTTCAGGAAGTGCATTATTTTGCATTTCGAGTGTTATGTTTTTTATTTTAAAAGTGATTTCTCGAGCAGCCTCCCCAGCGTCCTTGACACTCAACATCCTTTAATTTAAGATAACCGCCCGATTTTGAACGAGGTGCAAAGACCATGAGGACTTATCTCCCTAAGAAGGATGAAGTTAAGCGTGAATGGTGGCTTATTGACGCCGAAGGTCAAACTTTGGGCAGATTGGCTTCACGAATAGCTTTGATATTGCAGGGAAAACGGAAAAGGATTTATACGCCGCACATCGATACGGGTGATTTTGTGGTGGTGATAAACGCTGAGAAGGTCAGGCTGACAGGGAAGAAGCTGGATCAAAAGATATACTACCGACACTCGGGCTATCCGGGGGGATTGCATGCACGCACTGCGAGACAACTTTTGCAGACTTTTCCCGAACGGTTGATAGAGCTGGCTGTCAAGCGGATGCTCCCCAAGAACAAGCTGGGACGACGGATGTTCAAGAGATTAAAGGTTTACAGAGGACCAGAACATCCACATAAGGCCCAAAATCCGAAACCTTTTGATATTTCAGCTTTTAATTGACGGGAGGAGAGATGGAGGAAGCAAGGTTAATTTTGGCGTCGGGAAGTCGAAAAAGGGCAATTGCGAGGGTTAGAGTTAGACCTGGGCGCGGTTGGATCTATATAAACGGAAAGCGCCCATTGGAATATTTTCGCAGGGAAGATCTGGTCATTCATGCTCTTGAACCCCTTAAGGTTACTGGTAAAGTCGGCGAAGTCGATGTGATCGCAAAAGTGGAAGGTGGCGGACTCAGCGGGCAAGCCGGTGCTGTTAGACTTGCAATTGCCAGAGCTCTTTGTAACTATGACGAATCCCTTCGTCCTATCCTTAAGGAACATGGTATGCTTACCAGAGACCCAAGAGAAAAGGAGAGAATGAAATATGGCCTTAGAAAGAGAAGAAGGGCGCATCAATACTCAAAGCGCTGAACCGCAAAAACGGCTTCAGTTGTCCATCACGATCAAAGATTTACTTGAGGCTGGTGTCCATTTTGGACATAAGCGTCGTCGTTGGAACCCCAAAATGGCCCCGTTCATCTTCACCGAAAGACAAGGAATCCACATCATCGACCTCCGTAAGACTATGGAACAGCTTCAGAAGGCCTATAACAAAGTCGCAGAAGTGGCTGCTAACGGCGGAAAGATCCTGTTCGTGTGCACAAAAAAGCAGGGTAAGGACATCGTCGCCGAGGAGGCTAAACGTGCAGGGGCTTTTTACATGACTGAACGCTGGCTTGGAGGCACTCTCACCAATTTCCAAACGATAAGGACGAGAATCGAGCGGATGAAGGAACTCGAAAGGATGAAGGAAGAGGGCGATTTCCAGCGACTGCCCAAAAAGGAAGCCGCTAAACTCGAAAAGGAACTGGCCAAACTTCAGAAGATTCTGGGTGGGATCAGGGATATGGACACTTTGCCGGACTTGCTGTTCATCATAGATGTTGTCCATGAAGAGATTGCTGTGCGGGAGGCTCTACGACTTGGGATTCCGATTGTTGCGCTTGTTGACACCAATGGCGACCCCGATGTCGCAACCATCCCGATTCCGGGTAATGACGACGCCATCCGCTCCATAAAACTTATAGCAAAGATAATCGCCGACGCCGTGATCGAAGGTAGGCAAGGAAAAGATTTTCTCGTTAGAGAATCCGAATTTGTAGGCGAGAAGGAGGCCGCATAAAATGGCAAAAGTTTCGATGGATCTGGTAAAGGAGTTGAGGGCGCGCACAGGCGCCGGACTGCTTGACTGCAAAAAAGCACTTGAGCAAGCTGAAGGCGACATAGAGAAGGCTATTGAAATCCTCAGAAAAATGGGCATTGCCAAAGCGGAAAAGAAGATGAGTCGTGAGGCCAAAGAGGGCATCATCGAGGCTTACATCCATCCCGGTGCCAAACTCGGTGTCCTTGTCGAAGTTAATTGTGAAACCGATTTTGTGGCAAATACTCCTGAGTTCAAGCAGCTTGCACATGACCTCGCCATGCAAATAGCTGCGTCTGACCCGATGGTCGTCTCTCGGGAAGACCTGCCTCAAGAGGTCATCGAGAAGGAAAAGGAAATTTACCGTGCGCAACTCGAAGGCTCAAAGAAGCCGCCCCATGTCATCGAACGCATAATCGAGGGCAAGTTGGAAAAGTTTTATCAGGAGGTTGTTCTCCTCGAACAGCCCTTCATCAAAGATCCCTCGAAGACAGTCGGCGACCTGATCAAAGAGCATATTGCAAAATTTGGCGAAAATATCAAAGTCCGCCGCTTTGCAAGGTTCAGGATCGGTGAAGAGTAAACCCAAATATTCGAAGGTTGTCCTAAAATTTTCCGGCGAAATGCTTGGTGGGGATCAGGGTTCAGGCCTTGATCCCTTTTCTTTTGCCTTCTTTGCCAAAGAGATAGCCTCTGCAGTCCGAAATTTCGATGTCAGGATGGCGGTGGTCATAGGCGGCGGTAACATCATTCGAGGTGCACACACAAAGCTGCCGATCGATCGCGTTACAGGGGACTATCTTGGAATGCTTGCGACCGTGATTAACGGCGTCGCCTTAAGGTCTGCACTCGAAAGCGAAGGCGTGCGTGCCCGTGTCCTCAGCGCAGTGGAAGCTCTCGGAACCGTGCCCTACACGGTTGAATCTGCTAAAGAATATTGGGATGCAGGAGATGTCTTGGTGCTTGTCGGCGGAACCGGCAGCCCGTTTTTTACAACGGATACAACCGCAGCATTGCGGGCGGCTGAACTGGAAGCCGAAGTTCTGCTCAAGGGCACAAAAGTTGATGGTATCTACACATCCGATCCGAAAAAGTTCGCCGACGCCGAGTTCCTTCCCGAACTCAGCTACGAGGATGCACTTGTCCATAACCTCAAAGTCATGGACATGACGGCATTTGCCCTTTGCATGGAACAGAAGATTCCTATCCTCGTGTTCAACGCAAGCGTTCAAGGAAACTTGGTGAGGATCCTCGCAGGCGAAAAGGTCGGCAGCCTTGTCCATTAAGCCCTCCAATATCACGGAGCTCGTTTTTATAGCTTTCAGCGAAATTTTGTATGATCAAAGCGCTGTGAAAGGCAAAAACTTATCATTACAGCAAATCTGGACATAGATCTCGAAAGAGCTTCTAAAACATGGGCATAGCCACATTGACTTGAAGGGATTCTCATCGGCCTTTTTGCCCCAGCTAAGGTGAAGCAGCTTTTAAGTCCGTCGGAGAAGAGGATAGGTTTGATTTGATTAGTTGTGCTACAAAGGTCGATATCAATGAACCAGCAAGGAGAATTTTTGCGATCAACACGTCAATTCCTATTCCGACCGCCTTTGAAACTCCAAGGACAACGAAAAGTGCAGTTATACCGCTGCCCAAAGATGCTGCTGTTAAACTGAAACCCGATTGTTTACTGAATATTAGCGCAAAGACATGTGGGAGCGCAAAGAAAACAGCAAACGCTGCCAATATCGAAATGAAGAAAATTGCAATTTCTATGGAGTCAATAATTTGGCTGAGTTTATCTATCCAATCGACCTTTACCGACACCTCTGCAACGCCGGAAAGGGATTGGATTTCGGATAGGACATGTTCTAACAGCTCCCTGCGCAGGAATTGGCTTTTCAAAGTTATGCGAAAACCCTCTGGCAATGGCACATGTTTGAAAAGGTCCATCACTTTGGCATAGTTGGGATATTCTCGAACGAAATAGAGTTTGGCTTCGTCTCCGCCAAGATACTCGACCTTTTTGACTCCGGCCATCTGGCTTATCGTTCTGCCGATAAACAACTTGTCCTGCTCCGAAATACCTTCATCAAAATACACATTTATGGCGATCCGTTCCTTTGTTTTTTGAAAGTGGTCCCACGAAAGGTGCAAAATGGTTCCAATGAATCCAAGTAAGGAGAAAGATACGAAGCCTATCGAAAATGCAGCGAAAAACCTGAGTTTCATTTTCCGATCAGTTCTTTTGCAGCGGCCACAATGTGCTTTGCCGAGAGTCCATAAGCCTCATAGAGTTCGTCGGGCTTTCCAGATCGTCCGAACTTGTCCTTTATGGCTATGAATCTCATGGGCTTCATCATACCGAGTTCGGCCAGTCTGGCGGCGACATTCGCGCCCAGCCCACCCCACTGGACGTGGTCTTCACATGTGATCACGCCGAACTTTACGGATGCAGCGTCGATTAACGCATTGTCATTTAGTGGCTTAACCGTGATAAAGTCGTAAAGTTTCACTGAGACACCTTGATCCTCAAGCACTTCTGAGGCTTTAAGTGCCTCATGGACGAGGAGACCAGTTGCAATTATGGCTATGTCGCTGCCATCCTTAAGCTTCTTGACATCGCCGATCTCAAAATCGAACTCATCCGAATAAATTACTGGAACCTTTGGCCTTACGAGCCTGACATACACGGGTCCTTGATAGCGATAGGCCGCCTTGATCGCCAC
>QNDP01000087.1 GCA_003645975.1 Candidatus Hydrothermota bacterium
ACATCGACTTGGACTCGCCGTAAGTTCATCAAATTACTCGAAATATGCGGTCAACCCGAACACGGACGAACCAGTGAACTACTCACAGGATACCCTGATCGCAATCAACACGGTCTATTTTGGACAGGAATACCCCTCGGTTTTGATCCTGCCGATCAGACGGACATCTGAGATTAAAGAAAACGGAGGGCTCAAACATCCAAAGTCGATCCCACAATATGTCGTAACTGCGGACGATGTCCTGCGACTCCAATTGGGCGATGTCCCTCACAATTCGGCCGTGTCCATCGAAATCTTCGACTCATCCGGCAGAACCGTCGAAAGGACACAATCCCCTCGAGCCGAAGGAGACGGCGTCTTGAGGGTCAAACTGCCAAAAAATTGTGGAGTTTATTACATCTATGTGAAGGCACCGAATTGGAGCAAAGTGGTAAAAGTCTTGAAATTAAGAGGTTAGTTCGGACGGGATAAGCTTTACATTTATCTCAACCGTTGTCGGCCGAAAGTGCCTAAATCTCATCCGGTCTGAATATGTTCAACGCCTTCTGGAAGTCCTCCGGTGTATCAATATCGATCCACTTGATACCTCTGAATCTTATACCTTTTGCCTTCCGATCTTGGGCGGCCAGATGCATAGCTGTGTCCATCCTTGTGTCGCCCATTTCGGCACATCTCTCCAAATATTTGAAAAACGAAGGCTTGGCCACAAACGCACCCATGTCCACACCGTCAAATTCAGACAAATCTTTGCCGTGTGCCACTATGTAATCGCCTTCGAGCTTTGTCTTGGACGCTTCCTTGATGTCGATCCACTCACCAGGCGCAATATCTACGGCAAGACCTATATCAAATCCTTCGAGCCGATCGCCCGCAAGTTTATTGAAGACAATTGGGTCAAGGATATGGTCGCACATCACAATGAGGAACCGCTCTTCGTTCTCCAAGAGTTTCTTTGCGACGAGAACCGAATAACCGTTTTCCGTATCCGCCCAATTTTCGTTGACTGCAATCTCAAAATGAAAGCCAATCCTTCTCTGATTGTTTTTGAGCCAATCTTCGATCTTCTGCCCCTCAAACCCAACAGTTACAACAACATGCTTGAGCCCAGCCCTGACAATTCTGGTCAATGCGATCTCGATCAGGGGTTTACCCAAAAATTCGACCAAAGGTTTTGGCTCCCTTCGGCCTAAGCGCGTTCCATCACCTGCGGCTAAGATCAAGACTTTCATGATTTTCAACCTCTTTTTGCTGTTGCAAATGAGAGAATTTGAAGAAGCAAAACTGGTATCAATTGGGCGAGCCGTTGTTCGCCGTAACGCCAAGTTGCAAAGTGTAAAGATAATAGTAAAATCCACGCTTAGCCATAAGATCTTGATGCCTACCTTCTTCGATTATCTTGCCGTTGTAAAGCACTATGATCCAATCAGCGTCCCGAATTGTCGATAGACGGTGCGCTATGACAATCGAAGTCCTTCCTTCGAGCAATTTTTTGACTGCCAACTGGATAAGGTGCTCTGTCTCGGAATCCACGCTTGAGGTCGCCTCGTCCAGTATCAAAATTTTGGGTTTAAAAGCGACAGCACGGGCAAAAGAGAGCAACTGCCTTTGTCCCATAGATATGTTCAATCCACGCTCGCCAAGCTCGGCGTCATATCCGTCTGGCAACCGCTCAATAAATTCGTGCGCATAGACATACTGGGCAGCCTGCCTAACTTGTTCGTCATCAATAGAGTCCTCACGCAATCGGATATTGTCCTTGATCTTGCCAGAGAAAATGAACACGTCTTGAAGCACCAAAGCCATCTGTCTCCGCAAAAACCTCAAATCCAGTTTTCGGATGTCAACCCCGTCGAGCAACACTTTGCCCTTCTGGATGTCATAAAATCTCAACAGGATGTTGATAATCGATGTCTTGCCGGAGCCTGTCGGACCGACTATCGCAAAGACCTCACCCGGTTTGACATCGAAATTGATGCCTTTGAGCACCCATTCTTCATCGACATAGGCGAACCAAACATCCTCAAACTTGACGCTTCCGACCACCTCTGGAAGCTTCTCACCTTCATAGTGTTCTTGCGGCTCATCCATAAGTTTGAAGATCCTCTCGGCGGCCGCCATAGCGCCCTGCATGATGTTGAACTTGTCCGCAAGTTCGATTATCGGTCGGAAAAACATCTCGACATACGAAACGAAGGCAACCAGCGCACCGAACGAGAGTGCATGTCGAATAACCTGCCCACCGCCATACCAAAGCACAAGCGCCAATCCGATAGACCTCAAAAGCTCAACGCCGGGCCTGAAAGTCCCGAAGACATAGATCTGCTTTATTGTGGCCTTGAAATACCCCTTGTTGATCTCACTGAACCTGCGTTTCGTATAATCCTCCGCTCCCATAAGGTGGACGACCTCGATTCCGCTGAGATGTTCCTGCAAAAATGCGTTCAGTTTGGCCAACAAGCGTCTGATCTCACGGAAGACTTGGCGCACTTTGGCCTGAAAAACCGCTGTCATCAACACTAAAATCGGGACAAGCGAAAGCACAACAAGTGAAAGCTTCAAATTCATCTTCATCATGATCGCAAAGATCGCAATGGCGAGCAGCAAGTCCCTGAAGAAATAGACCAAGACATTGGTATACATTTGGTTAATCGCAGCAACATCGTTGGTCGCACGGGTTACCAATCTGCCGACCGGATTTTTGTCGAAAAACGGCACAGGCAATCGCATCATGTGGGCAAAGATGTCCTTGCGCATGTCATACATGATCTTCTGACCTGCGGAGTTGAGCGCATAGGCCTGTGCAAAACTAAAGATGAAATTCAAGACGAGCAGGAGCAGGTAAATGCCCGTCATCTTTATGACGCCGTTCCAATCCTTTGCCCGAAGTGTGCGCCGCTCGGACGGCGAAAGCAGTTTGACCTTCGATACAGGCATAATGAAGCCGATGCCTTCGACCCGCTCAAACATCTTAGGATGGCGTTTGACGACGCTTTCGATGGCCGCAGAATCCCTGACAACGATGTATTTTTCTGGTGAGACCGTGAGTTTCATCTTTTCGACTTTAATCTTTTGGCCACGAGGCAGTTCCGAGAGGTTAACGAGCATCGTGTCGCCCGAAATTCTATATCCTTTGATTTCAACACCTTCGGGCACAATAATCTTGACATATTGGGGCACTATGTAGCGGTCGATAGCGGTCTTCATGATGTAGGGTAAAATGACCTGAAATGCGGTCGCTGCAAGGAGAAGCACGCCTGCGACAGCAAAAATGACTGCATAAGGACGCGCATAGCGCATCAATCGCGCCATCAGCGCAGAATCGTAAATCTTGCCTTTATCTTCGGAAATGTGAAATCTATACATGAGGCTCTGAATTTTAAATCTTTTGAAGGGGCAAGGCCAAACAGCAGGAGGTCCTCATGAATGTGTGGGATATGGTGTTCAAAAATGGAAACTATTTATTTACCGAACCTGAGTGGTGCGTTCGGCGGTTCGCCGAACTGGCTAAGATCCGAAATCTCAACAGGATACTTGATCTTGGGTGCGGCGCCGGACGCCATGTGGTGTTCCTTGCAAAACATGGATTTGAAACGCATGGACTCGACATCTCGATCGAAGCCCTCAAAATCTGCCAGTCCCGACTGAAAAATGAGGGGATTGAACCTTTGCTCGTGCAGGCGAACATGTCGGATTTACCATATCCCAACGGATTTTTCGACGGCGTGATAGCAATCGCAGCGGTCTATCACTTAAAACTCGCAGAATTAAAGCAAACCATTGATGAAATTCACCGCATTTTGAAACCCGGTGGTCTCCTCCTCATAGAGTTCAAGTCGAAGCAAAGCCACAGCTACGGCTTTGGCGTCGAGATCGAAAAGGACACCTTTGTCCAAGTTGAGGGTGTGGAGACCGGAATTCCCCATCACTATTCCGACAGACCAGAAATCGAAACACTGATGTCGAAATTTAACATTTTTGAAATCAACCACTTGGAGCGAATAAGTGAGGGCATTTATAGATCTTCAAAGTGGGAAGTGTGGGCAGAAAAGTGAAACGCAGGAAAACAGAAACGCTCCAAAATCCAAATTTGGCTGTCGGACACAGCCTTACAAAAATTCGACCTACAAATTGACATCGGATAACGGGCAAAACTTAAAGGTTCTTATCCCAAAGAGGGGTCAAAAAATATATCAGAACATAAATCAAAAGAACTTCTGAATCAAAACTCTAAGTTTCGCAGCCACACTGACTTTTATGCCCAAGATGCTTTATCCGAAAGCTTCGTGGATTACGGGTTGTCAAAGAAATTTTTGAATTTGAGTTGAAAATGCCATGAGTTTAAGTAAAATTACCCGTTGCACACAAGTTATTTGAATGAAAAGTTGTCAGTTTAAAAGGGAGTCGTTAAATATAGCTAAAAAACAAGCTGAGAAGGGAGAGATCATGAATTTACTTTATATTGTGATAGCGTTGCTTTTTGCAGCGCCCAGAACAGGGAGCGCAAAGAATAAATTGAAAGTGGGGGCGATTCATTATCCTCCTTTCTTTTTCGTGGCATCTTCAGAGAAAACAAATGGTTTTGATTTTGATATACTTACAGCAATAGCACCTGTCGCCAATTTTGACCTTGAGTGGCACATTATGGATTTGGAACAGGTGTTTGACTCCCTTGAGGCAGGATCGCTTGATATAGCAGTTGGTGGCTTTTACATCGAAGAAATCGATACAAACAAGTTTCTACACACTATTCCTTATGCAAAAAGTGGACTGGTTATCGTCGTAAAAACCGAAGAGCATAACATCAAATCACCAAGAGATTTAGAAGGAAAAACAGTCGGTGTTTTGAAAGGACGAGGTGCAGAAAAATGGATCGATAAGTTTCAGAGAGAAGGTCAATTAAATGTCAGCAAAAAAGCGTTCAATGGCATAGACGAACTTTACGACGCATTGGCTAAGGACGAGATTGACGCTTTAATCGATGATTATCTCCATGCAAGTTACTACATCCACTTCCGAAACAGCGGGGTGTTCAAATTGGTAGGACACCCTCACATCTTTTACGAAACCAACATTGCTTTTATCCTGCCCCAAACAACGCAAGCACAACTCATCAAAAGGGAGCTGGACAAAGCACTCAGTTGGTATACATCTTCGCGTCACTATGAGATGGAATATAAGCGCTGGTTTATGAAGGAGTCACCTTATGCACAAAAACGGAGGGAAACCAGACTCCTCTTAGCTCTGATCATCTCTTTCGCGATCATAATTTTCGCTGGAATTCTTTGGGTAATGACCACTAAGAGGCGTGAGATGCGGAATATCTCACGCGGAATCGCACGATCTTACAGTTTTGCGGTGGAGTTAAGGGACATCCTGCACCGAGGTCATTCGCTTCGTGTAGCCGCCTACACGGAGATGATCGCCAAAAAGATGGGGGTCTATTCGAGCAAATTGGAATTCGCCGCACTCCTTCATGACATCGGAAAACTCGCAATCCCCGATGTCTTGCTCGATCAACGAGGTCAAATGTCCAGAGACGAAGTCGAAATATTGGAGAAACATCCTGTTTTTGGATATGAGCTTGTCAGGCGCATCCCGTATTTCGAGGATGTCGCTTTGTGGATTAGATGGCATCATGAACATTGGGATGGTTCAGGATATCCCGATGGCTTAAGCGGGGAAAAGATTCCGTTGGAGGCACGCATATTGGCGGTCGCTGACGCCTTTGATCTGATGACCACCGGCGGCGATGGCCGCCAACCACTCGATGTCGAAAGCGCAAAAAACGAACTAAGAAGGGGCGCAGGAAGATTCTGGGACCCTGAAGTCGTTAAAGTGGCCGTAGAGGTTCTGAGACCTGTAAATGTCGGTGAGGAATACAAAGAATTTTATGAATCCATCGACAAGGTCAGGCAGCGTGCAGTCCAAGACATCTATCGTCTTCAAGCAATCTACAAAATCCTTGAAGTCGTCCAAATCTCCAGTGTTTTACCCGAAACTCTCCAAAAAATTCTTGAGATCATTAGAAGTTACATAGACCCCAATGCTGTCTATTTCCTTTTGCTAAGCGATCAAAACGGAGAGCTTCGCGTCGTCGCACAACTTGGCATCGAATTCGATATCATAGGGTTAACTATTCCAAAAGACAGAGGTGTTACAAGGAAAGCATTTGAACGCCGTGAACCCATTTTGATAAACGATGTGTCAAAGGAGCCGCTCTATCTCTCAATTCCGGGCTTAGAAATAAAATCTGAATTGGCCGTGCCTTTGATGATCCGTGAGAAATGCATCGGGGTAATAGATGTTGAATCGGAAAGACTAAATGCATTCACCGAAGATGAAGTCGATTTTA